>PBMP01000068.1 GCA_002722705.1 Pseudobdellovibrionaceae bacterium
CGGTGGCTTTGGCGGTGGCTTTGGCGGTGGCTTTGGCGGTGGCTTTGGCGGTGGAGCTTTAGGATTCCCAGGATCAACTTCAATGCCAGGTATGGGTGGTATGAACGGAGCAATTCCTGGAGGTGCTTATCCTGCAGGAGGTGGTGGACTCCCAGGGTTGGGCGGAGCTCCGACCAATCTTCCACCGGCAGGTGTGCCTGGAAATGGAGTTCCTCTCCCTGGACAGCAGACTATGCCAGGTTTATAGAAATTTGGTTTTGAGGTGGACTCAAAATATCTAAAGAGGAAATGGTTTTAATGACTTTTTCCTCTTTTTTTTATTTTAAAAAAACATTAAATTTCCATCGAAAATTGCCGAATAGAATAATGTCTGGCCGAGAGGAAATTTGGTGGGTGCTCAAGGTTAGACAGCTTGACTGAGGACTGCTTTCTCATTTCTCATTCGATCGAGGAGTCGAACGGGTACAGCAAAAGAGATAGTGGTCCTCTTTTTTTTTCTCCTTTATACTAAGACCATGATTCATTTGAACCACATCGGTATCGCTGTTGAAGATTGTACTGGGATGAAAAAACTCTTCTCACTTTTGGGCTTAGCTGTTGGATCTGTAGAAACTGTTCCGGAGCAAGGAGTTAAGACTCATTTTATTGAACTCCCAAAAGAAAAAACAAACTTGGAACTTTTAGAAGTGATTTCTGACAGCAGTCCTGTTGAGCAGTTTCTTAAAAAAAGAGGCCCTGGAGTTCACCATCTTTCTTTCCAAACGGATCCAGGTGGCTTGGATGCGTTGTCAGAAAAATTACGATCTGAAGGATACCCTTTAATCTATGATCAACCTCGACTAGGAGCTCACAATATGCGTGTGAACTTTATTCATCCCAAAGCGACTGGAGGAGTCCTTATAGAAATCATGGAGCCTCATCATGAGAAATAGCCAACTTCCATTTAGGTTAACTCCAGTAATTAAAGTCTTACTAATTGCTAATTTTATCGTTTTTGTAGTTCAGCATACAAGTGACCAATATATGAACGGAAATTTTATTGGAATCTTTGGACTCATACCCAGTCGAGTTGTTTTTGATTTTTTTGTTTGGCAGCCCATTACTTATATGTTTTTACACGGCGATGTCAGTCATCTTGTTTTAAATATGTTGATGTTGTTATTTATTGGTTCTGAGTTAGAGGCATTGTGGGGACCTAAGAAATTTCTCACCTATTATTTTGTTTGTGGAGTCAGTGCAGGCGTCGTTTACTTGTTAATGCAGGTGTTTATTTCGGGAGGACTGGGTGTACCAATGGTCGGAGCATCGGGTGGTATCTTTGGTCTTCTAACTGCTTATGGGATTCTTTTTAGCGAGCGACAGTTACTTTTTATGATGCTTTTTCCGTTAAAAGCAAAGCAGTTTGTTTGGTTGCTTGCTGGAATTGAGTTTATGACGTTGGCATTTTCTCGATCGGGAGGTCTCTCAAGCGTGGCTCATTTAACTGGAATGGGTGCGGGCTTTCTATATTTATGGGGTCGGACTTGGTATCTTGCAAAAATGAGGTTAGGTAGAGGTGTTGGACATGGACCGTCGTGGTTAAAAAAAGCTAAGCCTTTAAAATCTAAGAATAAAAAAAAGAGAAAAAGTCATTTAAGCCTTGTTGTTGATAATGATCTTGATTCTTTTGATCAAAGTGAAGACTCAGATTCAGGTCCAAAAACATGGCATTGATCTTTATCCATTGACTTAGAAATCTCGTCGGTTTATTTACTTCGGCTATGGCACTTTTAAAACAAGCAAATCAAGAAAAACTTTATGATGTCCGGTTGTTGGATAAAAACAAGCTACGTGGGTTCGTTTCTGCGCAAGATTCAGGAAAAATTGAATCTTCTCTCTCTGATGACTCAGAAAATGCAGAATGGGTGAGTGTAGAAGAGCTTTCTCATTCTGACGATTAATCTTCCATTTCAAAATTTGTTACTCTTTTGATTTTAAAAGTGGGGGCTTACCTCAGGGGTTTCGTTTAATTTTTTTCAAAGGATGATCCATGTCTAGTCGTGAAAAAGTAATAATCATTGGTACAGGTCCTGCTGGATTGACTGCGGCGATCTATGCGAGTCGAGCGAATTTAGAGCCTGTTTGTGTCGAAGGAACACAGCCAGGGGGACAGCTCACGATTACAACAGATGTTGAAAACTATCCGGGGTTTCCAGAGGGAATTATGGGGCCTGAAATGATGATGAAGTTTAGGGCCCAGGCGGAACGATTTGGGACACGGTTTATTCAAGGTGATGTTCAGAGAGTTGATTTTAGGGAACGTGGGGCTACTCTTGTTTTTGCTGATGGATCTCAGAAAGAGACAGAGGCTTTGATTATTTGTACCGGAGCTACTGCTAAGCTTTTAGGCTTAGAAAGCGAAAAACGTCTGATGGGTAAAGGGGTTTCTGCCTGTGCAACTTGTGATGGTTTTTTCTTTAAGGGAATGGATATAGCGGTTGTAGGGGGTGGTGACACTGCAATGGAAGAAGCTTTGTTTCTAACTAAATTTGCAAACTCTGTAACAGTTATTCATCGAAGAAGTGAGCTTCGGGCGAGTAAAATCATGCAAGAAAAAGCGTTATCAAATAATAAGATCAAATTTGAGTGGAATGCAGAAATTGATGAGATTTTAGGAGAAACAGAAGTTACGGGGTTACGTTTAAAAAATCGAGTTGATGGAACACTTAAAGAGCTTTCTTTAGCTGGAGTATTTATTGCGATTGGACATCAGCCAAATACTCAGCTTTTTAAAGGAAAGCTTCCCATGGATGATACGGGCTATTTGAAAGTCATTCCTGGATCAACCAGAACTGAAATTCCAGGGGTATTTGCTGCAGGAGATGTTGCAGACCATATTTATCGACAGGCAGTAACGGCGGCTGGGACCGGGTGTATGGCAGCAATTGATGCCGAAAGATATTTGGAGTCGTTATTATGAGCCAAGAAAAAACAATCGTTGAATTGAATGATATGAATGATCAAGTTGAAGTGAGGCTTGAGAAGTTACAGAAAATGAAAACATCTGGGGATCATCCGTTTAAAAATGGATATGAACCTACTCATTTATCTCTAGACCTCCATAATGAATATGATTCTGAGAAAAAAGAAACTTTGGATCCAAAAGAGATTTCAGTTTCTGTTGCTGGAAGAGTCATGGCGATTCGGAATTTTGGGAAAGCAGGATTCATTCAAGTCAAAGACCGTCTTGGAAATATTCAAGTTTATGTTCAAAAGAAAGCACTTGGAGACGAAGTTTTCGAAAGATGCAAAGAGTTAGATGTCGGCGATATTATTTTTGTTGAAGGTGTATTGTTTAAAACTAAAACAGATGAACTGACAGTTGATTCAAGAACTTTTTGTATTTTAACAAAATCATTACGACCGCTACCAGAGAAGTTTCATGGGATTACTGATGTGGAAACTCGGTATCGGCAAAGGTACTTAGATTTAATTATGAATGACGAATCAAAGGCTGTATTTAAAAAACGGTCTCAAATTGTTCGTCTCATTCGACAGTATTTTGATGACCGAGGCTTCATGGAAGTGGAAACTCCCATGTTACACAGCATTGTTGGGGGAGCAGCAGCTCGCCCATTTTTGACTCATCATAATACTTTGGATATGGATTTGAATTTAAGAATTGCTCCGGAGCTAAATCTGAAGAGATTAGTGGTGGGTGGCTTTGATCGAGTTTATGAAATTAATAGAAATTTCAGGAATGAAGGAATTTCAATTCAACATAATCCTGAATTTACGATGTTAGAGTTTTATCAAGCATATGCAACTTATAAAGATTTAATGGATTTGACAGAAGATCTTTTTAGGAGTTTAGCAAATGAGGTCTGTGGAGATTCCTCAATAACCTATCAAGGGACGTCTATTGATTTTGGGCCTACCTGGGAAAGAATTTCAGTTGAAAATTCAGTATTAAAATATTCAGACTTTAAAGATAAATCAAAAGTAAGGGATCCAAAGGCTTTAAGGGAGTATCTTGAAGAGAAGGGGTATGAGTGTAAGAAAATTCATGGTCCTGGACAGATGTTGATGACTATTTTTGATGAGGAAGTAGAACATCAGTTAATTCAACCTACTTTTGTAACTCAATACCCTGTAGAGGTCTCACCACTTTCTCGTAGAAACGATGAAGACTCATTTGTTTCAGATCGGTTCGAACTTTTTATTTATGGTAGAGAAGTCGCCAATGCGTTTTCAGAATTAAATGATCCGATTGATCAAAAAGAACGGTTTGAGAAACAGGTTGAAGCTAAGGCTGCAGGAGATGAAGAAGCCTGTGACATGGACGACGATTATATTCGAGCTCTTGAACATGGTCTTCCACCAACAGCAGGAGAAGGAATTGGAATTGATCGGTTGGTCATGCTTCTTACAGATTCTCCTAGTATTCGAGATGTCATTTTATTTCCACAGATGAGAAGAAAAGCCGATTGAAGCGTTCTCTGATCTCCTGATGCGTGTTACCGTAGAGCAATGAGCATCAATTCAGGGACAGTTCGTTTGATTACCAAGCGTTTTTTAATTTCAAAAACGACCGATGGGTTCTTGTCTTTTATTTCTTGGGTTTCTGTCATGGGGGTTGCTTTAGGGGTTTTTGCCCTGGTGGTGGTAACGAGTGTAATCAATGGATTTGAAGGAGAGTTAGTAAGGGTCATTACCAGTATGAATGGTGATGTTATTCTTTATACGAGGGGTTCCCCTTTATCTTATCCAGAAGAAGTGATTTCAAAAATTAGAAAAATGGCTCCAGAGGTAGAGGCTGTATCTCCGGCTTTTATTGGAGAACTTATGGTAGCAGGTCCTGATGGAACAAGTGGAGCTGTGGTTGAAGGAATTGACTTACAGAGTATCGGACGAGTTACGGAAATCCCCAATCGTATTGTATCAGGAAAAATGCCTAGCGCTGGAATGGAAGTCGCTATTGGAAAAACTTTGGCGGAAAAAATAGGGGCTTCAGTAGGGAGTTCTATTCGTTTAATTTTTCCTTACGTAAAAGAAGGGGAGGTTTCAGACCCCCAGCCTAAGGTTGTTGAGGTTGTGGTATCTGGACTGATTCAAATGGGAATGTACCAGTATGACTCTAAGTTTTTGTTTGTGCAGTTACAAACGCTTCAAAAAGTGATTGAAAAGCCTGGAAAAGTGACAACTTTTCACATTCGATTAAAAAAAGGGACAGATGAAAAAAAAGTCGCTCATCAATTAAGAGAAAGTTTTGGGTATCCTTTTAGAGCAAAATATTGGGGAGAGTTAAATAAAAACCTTTTATATGCAATCGATTTAGAGAAAATTGTCATTTCTATTATACTTACGGCAATTATTATTGTTGCAGCTTTTAATGTCGTGAGCACATTGATGATGATGATTCACGACAAAGGAAAAGAAATATCGATTTTAAAAGCAATGGGGTTTCCTCAGAAAAAAGTTTTTCAACTTTTTGCAGGTCTTGGGCTCTGGATTGGTTTAACAGGAGTTACTTTGGGGAGCGTGGGTGCTTTTTTTGCTCTCTGGGTATTAAAGTATACACATTGGATTAAGCTCCCTTCTGATATTTATTACATTGATTTTTTACCGGTATTTATTCGGTGGAAAGAAGTTTCTTTGATTTTAGTTTTTGCAGTATTGGTGTGTTTTATTGCGACGCTTTATCCATCCTGGTCTATTACGAAAAAATCACCAATAGATGGAATTCGATTTGATTAATGAGGTTATGATGAGCGAAATAAAAAAACTTTTAGAAACAAAGTCTCTTTGTAAAAAGTATAAAAAAGATAAGAAAGAAATTGAAATTTTAAAAGATGTTTCTCTCAGTATGTCTCCTGGCGAGTGTGTAGCAATTACTGGTCCTTCTGGAGCAGGAAAAAGTACGCTTTTACATTTATTGGGGACTTTGGAGCCCCCAACTTCAGGACAGATTCTGTTTGAGGGGACCGATTTAACTGAGCTTCGAGAATCTGAATTAGCGCCTTTTAGAAATCGGATGCTGGGTTTCGTATTTCAGTTTCATCATTTGCTTCCGGAGTTTACTGCATTAGAAAATGTGATGATGCCGGCTTTGATTGCGGGACATTCAAGAGGGCCAGCTTCTAAACAAGCTGAAGAGCTTTTGAAATTTGCGGGACTGGGGCATCGGTTACAGCATCGACCGTCAGAACTTTCTGGAGGTGAGCAGCAGAGGGTTGCAATTGCGCGTGCTGTCATTTTAAGACCAAGACTTTTGCTTGCGGATGAATTGACGGGGAATCTCGACTCAGCCCATTCAGATCGAGTCGTTGACCTTCTTTCCCAATTGAATCGGCAGACAGGGATTGGAATTCTTCTTGTGACGCATGACGACAGAATTGCTGGGCATATGCAGCGAACTATTCATATGAGAGATGGACAAATCGTTTCTGAAACTCGTTGACATCGTTACAGGATCCTCCTAGGAATAGGAGGATAGTGAATTGGATATTTCAATATTTTTTAATTGTGGTTCTGGTCTTAGGATCGTTTGCATCAACAAATTCGTGGATGACATCCGCAGACGCTCGTGTTTTGGCTCGTACAGAAAGAGGGGCTTATTACGGAAGGAAAGTTCGTTCTGTAAAAGTTATTGGGTTGAAAAGGATTGAGCGAGAAGCCATTTTACAAAAAATTCAAACAAAAAAAGGAAGTCTTTTAGATGCCGATCAAATTTCTGAAGACATCCAGTCCATATTTTCTTTAGGATATTTTGATGACGTCGCATTTGACGCTGAGCTTTCTGGTTCTGATGTTGATATTCAAATTACAGTGAAAGAGCGCCCTGCTGTTTCTGAAGTTATTTTTGATGGAAACGAACAAATCGATTCAGATGACCTCTATGAAGTTATTGATATGAAGGAGTGGTCAATTCTTGATATTGGTGTTGTTCGTAGCGATGTCGAAAAAATTCAAAAGCATTATGAAGAAAAAGGATTTTATCTAGCAAAGGTTTTTTATGAAGTTGAACCTGTTAAAGAAGGAGAAGTTAAGCTTGTTTATAAGGTGATTGATTTTGAGAAAGTAAAAATTAAAAAAATCACTTTTTTAAATAATAAAGTGTTTTCTGATGAACAATTAAAAAAGATCATGGCCGAAACTCAGGAAGGGGGACTCTTTTCTTTTATTTCTGGATCCGGAAGTTTTAAAGAGTCGGGTTTTAAGAATGATCTGCAGCGCCTCGTTTATTGGTATTTAGAACATGGATACGTCAAATTTAAGTACGAGAACCCGGTTGTTACTGTAAGTGAAGATAAGAGATGGCTTTATGTCACTATTCACGTAGATGAGGGACTTTCTTATGACATGGGAAATGTGGATTTTGGAGGAGATCTTCTTTTTTCTGAAGAGGAACTAAAAGAGGTTATTGAATTAAAAAAGGGAATGCCATTTAAGTTTTCCACAAGAAATACGGATATTCAGAAGCTTACAGAAAAGTATCAGGATTTGGGATATGCGTTTGTGAATGTAATTCCGAATATGAGAATCAATGATGAGACTCGGACTGTTGATATTACTTATAATTTTGAAAAGGGTAGCCTAGTTCACTTTGGAGAAATTCGAATTTTAGGAAATTCAAAAACACACGATAAAGTCATTCGTCGAGAGTTGAGAGTTCATGAGGGAGAGCTTTATAATGGAACTCGGATGCGAAAGTCTCGTGAGCGTGTGGAGCGCTTGGGGTATTTTCAACCAGGTGAGGTTATTTTTAACACGGTCACTCGAAAAGGTCGTGATGATGTTGTTGATTTAGAAATCACAATTAAAGAACGTTCGACTGGAACCATTACTGTAGGGGCTGGATATGGAAGTGTTCAAAAGTTTTTCCTTACAGCAAAGATCTCGGAAATAAATCTTTTTGGGAGAGGGCAAACATTAAGTTTTGATGCTCAGTGGGCAGCCGACCGTTTAAATAAAAGTTTTAATTTAGGTTTCACAGATCCTTATGCATTTGACACCCGTTGGACGATGGGCTTCGATATTTTTTATGTCTTTTTTAATATTCCAAATCGATATTTGACTCGCAAATTGGGGTTCGATGTTCGTTTTGGTTATCCCATTACAGATGAAATTACCGGTTTTATTACATACAAAAATGAAGGTTTAAATATTTCACAGGTCCAAGATGCCTCTCTTAATACCTCTTTGGATCAAGGGGTTCTTTCAAGTGTTGTATGGAGTGTAGTCAGAGATGTCCGAAATAACCGATTTGAAACTTCAGGTGGGAATTATCAATCGGTCTCTTTAGAAACTGCTGGTTTTGGTGGGGATAAGAAGTTTTTGAAGTACACTTTGAATAACCGTTTTTATCATAGACTATTTGAGTCAAATTTAGTTTTCCGTCATAATGTTGAGTTTGGCCAAATCTTTGATGCTTTTGGTGGAAGAGGACTTCCGCCTGCAGAAAAGTTTTATTTGGGAGGTCCAAATAATATGAGAGGATTTGGAACATTTCTACTTGGGCCTACTCAACCAAGCTCAACCGGATTTTTGGTTCCTCTTGGTGGAGAAACTGAGTTTTTTACCATGTTTGAGTTAGAGTATCCAATTGTGAAAGAAGCCGGATTGAAATTAGTGACTTTCTTTGATGCAGGGAACTCGTTTGCTGGAAATCCTTTGATTGGAGATGAGGCGTTTCGTTTAAGAATGGATTATGGTTTTGGAGTTCGGTGGTTTTCTCCGATTGGACCACTCCGGTTTGAGTGGGGGTTCCCCATTCGGCCTAAACCGGGAGAAGATGACTTTAATTTCTGGTTTTTTATTGGTCCTCCTTTTTAGCTTGTTCTTTCTTATTGATCGTAGTGTTGAATTTTTGTTGGGGTTATGATGTGGTGGATCCGTTAAACGGATCTCTTGAAAAAATAGAAATCCAGAGGCGTGAGACTTTGGAGGATGGAGTTACAAAATGAAAAGAAACCTGTTTTTATTGATTGTTTTATTTTCAGTTCAAATGAGCTTAGCGGCTAATGTGCCTGCAGGAATGATTGCAACGGTAGATATGCAGAGAGCGCTTCAAACAGTCAATACTGGTAAAAAAGCAAAATCAAAACTTGAAAAAGAGTTTAACAATAAGAAAAAAGAACTTGAGAAAGAAAAAATTGCGATTGAAAAAATGCACAAAGAGCTTCAAAAGCAAGCTCTTGCGATGAGTGAAAAAGCTCGAGCGAAAAAATCCGCTGAACTCCAGCAAAGAGTGATGAAGTTTCAGGAAAAGACACGAATGTCTCAAATGGAAATTCAGCAGAAGGAAGCTCAGTTGACTAAACCGATCATTGATAAATTAAAAGAAATTATCAAAGAGGTTTCTAGTAAAAAAGGTTATACAATTGTTCTGGAGAAGAATGAAAACTCTGTTTTGATTTCTCCTGAAAAAGATGATCTTACACAAGCAGTGATAGCCGCGTTTAACAAAAAGAATAAGTAAGTTGTTTTTGTGTCTTTTAGTGTTCAAGAAATTCTCTCCTGGTGTGGAGGGAAAATTGTCAATGAAAAGGATTTGGAAGTAGACTTGAAGGAGGTTCGAATCGAATCTCCTCATGCACTCTTAGGAGCAACGTCTTCTCATTTGGCCTATTTTTTCTCAAAAAAATTTGTAGAAATTTTAGCGCAGTCTCAGCCAGGAGTTCTGATTACGGGGCCTGATTTTGTTGAGCCACTTTCACAATCAGGACTTCCCCTGTGGGTAAAAACAGTGGTCATTTCGACTACCGATCCTTACTTGGCAATGGCAGAAATTTCTCAAAAAATGGCACCTGCTTTAACAAGTGTTTATTTTTCGGATTTCCCTGAAAAAACAAAGATTCATCCGACCGCTGTAATTGATTCTTCTTGCGATATTGGACCACGAGTTGAAATTGGTCCCTATGCAGTTATTGAAGAGGGAACGGTGATTGGAGAGGGGGTACGGATAGGTGCTCATTGCTGTATTGGACCCCGTTCTCAGATTGGTAGCGGAACTGTACTTTTTCCCCATGTCACTTTGTATGAGAGAACCCACATTGGAGAACGTTGTCGAATACACTCAGGGGTGGTGATTGGGTGTGACGGGTTTGGATATGCGCAAAAAATAGAGGCTGGTAAACTTCCTGTTCATAGAAAAATTGTCCATTTTGGTAGAGTGGTCATAGGAGATGAAACTGAAGTCGGTGCAAATACGTGTATTGATCGAGGTACCGTTGATGATACACGGATTGGTTCTCAGGTCATTATTGATGATCATGTAATGATTGGGCATAACGTCCAAGTGGATGATGGTGCAATTATTTGTGGTTTTTCAGGATACGCAGGATCCTCAAGAGTTGGAAAATTTGCAACAGTGGGTGGCTATACAGGTGTGGTTAATCAGGTCTTTATTGAGGATTTTTCTAAAGTCGCTGGGGGATCATTTGTGATAAATGATGTTCCTTCCGGAGAGGTTTATGCAGGTAATCCAGCTCGAAGCTACCGTGAGCACTTTAAGATTAATGCTATGTTGAATAGAATGTTAAAAAAGAAAAAAGGAAGTAAAAATGAGTGAAGGATCTTACGAACTCAGTATTGATCAGATTCGTGAATTTTTACCTCACCGGTATCCTTTTCTTATGATTGACCGAATTCTATCTATTTCTCCAGTAGGAGATCTTTCAAATTCGTCTTCAGCTGATAAAGTGGGAGTAGAGGTAATTGCACGAAAATGTATTTCTGCCTCGGATATGGTTTTTGAGGGGCATTTTCCGGGATATTCAATTTATCCAGGGGTTTTACTTATTGAAGCGATGGCACAGACTTCTAGTTTTTCGATTTACCCATATGTTCAGGATCAATTTACAGAGTTTGTAGAAAATTTTTTATGTATCTTTGTCGGTATAGATCAAGCGAGATTCAGAAAACCTGTCGTTCCAGGGGACTTGCTTGAAATTCGAACGGAAGTTTTAAAAACGCGTGGTGAGCTTTGGGTTTTTCGAGGAGAAATCAAAGTGGAAGGTCAAAGAGTAGCTGACGCAGAGTTTAGGGCTAATTTATCATTAAGTGGAAAGAGTAAGGGATTGAAATGAAAATTCATGAGACAGCAATTGTTCATCCGGAAGCCACAATTGATTCAACAGTAGAGATTGGACCGTGGTGCCGTGTGGGGCCAGATGTTAAAATAGGCGCAGATACAAAGCTGATTAGCCATGTTGTTGTTGAAGGAAATACTTCAATTGGTGAAAGAAATCTAATTCATCCTTTTGCTGTTGTTGGTGGAGCTCCTCAAGATCTTAAGTACAGTGGAGAAAATACAGAAGTAATTATTGGAGATGATAATACGATTCGTGAGTCTGTGACGATTAATCTTGGAACCGTAGGTGGCGGTGGAAAAACAGTAGTTGGAAGTCATAATCTGTTGATGGCCTGTGTACACCTGGGGCATGATTGTATTTTAGGTGATCATAATATTCTAGCAGTTGGTACAGGCTTGGCTGGTCATGTCTTTTTGGATGGGTATGTGACTCTTGGAGGACAAGTGGGAGTTTCTCAGTTTGTTCGTGTGGGAGCACATGCTTATATTGGGGGACAGTCAGGTCTTGAGAAAGATGTTCCTCCTTATTGTATTGCAATGGGTTCACGTCCAATGGTTATTAAAGGTGCTAATATTGTTGGACTCAGGAGACGTGGTTTTGAGGTTGAGACCATTCAAAAAATTAACGAAGCTATTAAACTTTGGGTTCGTCCTGATGTAACTAAAGAACAGTGTCTTTTAGAAATTGAATCTCAGTATTCAGGGATTCCTGAAATTGATCATTTTGTGAAGTTTATTCGTGATAGTCGATCCGGCGTGGTAAAATAGTGACCTTGTGAAGATTCTTTTTTCAGCAGCAGAGGCTTCTTCTGATTTACATGGAGCGCATTTGTTGCAAGCATTGCAGGCAGAAAAGTCAGTAGAGGCCTTTGGGCTGGGTGGTGTTCATTTACAAAATCAAGGAATGGATATCTACTTGGATGCTCGAGAGTTTCTCGCAATGGGGACGACAGAAGCAGTTTTTAAATTACCTAGACTTTATAAGGCTTATCGTAATTTAGTTCGCTTGGCTCTTGAGAAGAGACCGGATGTTGTGGTGCTCATGGATTATCCTGAGTTTCATATGCGTTTAGGAAAAAAATTAAGTCGGTTAGGCTTTAAAGTCGTATATTACGTCCCCCCTAAGCTTTGGGTGTGGCGTTCCTCTAGAGCGAAAGTATTAAGAAATTTTTTTACAAAAGTATTGGTTATCCTTCCTTTTGAAGAGCAATTTTTGAGAGATAGGTTGGTGAATGCACAGTATGTAGGTAGTCCTCTTCAAGATGAACTTCCTTTAGAGCTTTCTAAAGTTGAAGTGAGAAAAGAATACAATATTCCATTTGATGGTTTTGTGATTTCTTGTCTACCTGGAAGTCGTCTTGCTGAAGTTCAAGCTCACTTTTTTTTATTTTTAGATGCAATAGAAAGCTTTAGAAAAAAAAGTCAAATAGAAAATATTATTGTTTTAGTTCCTTTTGCAAGTTCAATAGATTTTGAGAACTGGAGTCATGAATTTCATAGACAAAAAAAAGAAAGATGGCCTTTTTTAGATATTCGGATTTTTAATGAAAAATCTGCAGTTTCTATGATTGCTGCTGATGTCGGTCTGATTAAAAGTGGTACATCGACGTTAGAAGCAGCCTGGTTAGGCTGTCCTCATGTTGTTGTTTATAAAGCGTCTAGATTAACAGAATTTTTATTTAAGTATCTCGTTCGATATACAGGTCCTGTAGCACTTTCTAATTTAATTGCAGGATGGACCCCGGATCAGGAGAAGGGAAGAAAATTTAGTTTTAGGGAATTAGTTGTAAATGATGTGAGTGTAGAGAGTATTGCTCATGAACTGTATGAACTCGTGTTTGTAAGAGAGCGTTCTTTAGAGACTCAAAAAGCATGTCAAATTGTGAAACAGAAGTTACAAACACGTTCTCATCCAAGTCAAAAAGCGGCTCAAGAAATTATCAAAGTTGATTCCAGTTACTTTTCTCCTCAGGTTCAATCTCGATGGGATAGTTTTCAAAAAAGGACTGTGTCTACTATCTGGAGTGTAGGGTCATGGATTACTCGACGTCTAAAGAAAGGGACTCGTGTTTCTCCAATAGTTATTAGTGTTGGAAATGTGCAAGCTGGAGGAAGTGGGAAAACTCCTGTGATTGCAAATTTATCGCGTCTTTTAATTTCGCAAGGCTACGATGTTGGAATAGTGATGCGTGGTTATCAAAGTTCTTCTGAAAAAGAAGGTCGTCTTTTGTCTCCTGACATGAAAACTGTAGATCCAGAAGTTTTTGGGGATGAAGCAGTGTTACTTCATGAACAAATTCCACAAGTTTGGATTGGCGTGGGTGTAGATCGTTTGAAGAGTGTTAAATTAATGATAGAAAAAAACCCTCAAATTCAAGTCATTCTTTTAGACGATGGATTTCAAAACCATCAGTTGAAAAAAGATATCGAAATTGTTTTGGCAACAGGATACTTTCCTGGAGATGTATATTTTAGAGACTTTTTTTCTGAAACAAAAAATGCAGATTTTTTACTGTGGACGAAAGGAAAAAGGAAATTCTCTCATTCTCAATCTTACGATGTGGAGTACAAAATTTCTCCAACGAATGAGCAAGGTCCTTTTTATCTTGTTTCTGGAATTGGCGATCCGCAGACTTTGGAAAGACATGTTCAACAGGCAGGGTATTCAATAAAAAAACATGTTATTTTAGGTGACCATCAATGGGTTCGTAGAAAAGATGCCGAATACTGGAGGGCAGAAGCATCAAGTTTGGGATGTGAACTTTTGATGACTCAAAAGGACTGGGTGAGATGGCGAAATCTAATGTCGAGATCTAGTGACTGGGGAAAAGTTCATGTGGTTGAGCCTGACCTTATTTTTTCTGATGAGTTTAAAGAAAAGTTTTTAAAATTAATTCAGGTGTCTTCTAAATGAAATATTTATCTGGGATGCTCTTAGGTTTAATGGGATGGGGCTGGGCGTTGAGTCCACTACGAATACAGCGGATGATTTCGTGGATTATGGGTAGAGTCATTTATCTTATAGGGATTCGCCGAGATGTAGTTCGAGAAAATTTAGATCGAGCATTTTTTAATGATACTCAAAAAAAGAAAGAAATTGAAAAAAAATTTTACATAGAGTTTGCACAAACTTCTTTTGAAGTTTTAATGCTTTTTGGTGGGCTTTCTTATTTTATAAAAAAAAGAGTTGAGTTAAGAGGGATTGAACACTGGAAGTCAGCAAAAGAAAAAGGAAAAGGTGTTCTTTTTTTATCTAGTCATTTAGGAAACTGGGAGCTTATGGCCGCAAGAGGTGCTCTTTCAGGAATTGACTTGATGCTTGTTACTAAAAAGTTAAAACCGTCTTGGTTTCATGAATTGATTGAGGAAGGAAGAGCTAAGGTGGGTGTTTTAGCTACGTATGAACCTCAGACAATGAAGAAGATTATTCGACACTTGAAAAAAGGGGGGACCGTTGGAATGATCATTGATCAATACTCTGGACCTCCAGTAGGAATTCGAGTACCTGTTTTTGGAATTCCTGTGGGAACACCTTCAGTTGTTGCTGCAGTAGCAAGACGATTTGACCTTCCTGTATTACCTGTAAAAAACTATCGAACTTCAGATGGAAAGCATATTGTAGAAATTCTTCCTGAAAAAAAATGGGTTGAGTCTTCTCAAGGGGATGAAATCGCAGTGAACACTGCTCTTTATTCAAAAGAAGTGGAGTCACATATTTATGAGGTCCCTGAGCAGTGGCTATGGTCTCACCGTCGCTTTAAAGGAGATTTAGGTCCTCTTCAAGAAGGCGAGTGGACTCAGGGAAGAGCTCGGAGTTGAAGTTTTATAAAAGTGCTTTAGACTGAGAGAAGATGATCTCATTAAGGCAAATATATGTGGTGGTATTTGGAGTTTTTTTTACTGGAATGGTTGTTTTGTCTGGGTGCAGCACATCTCCACCTCTTCGAGATACTGAGCTAGTTAAAAAGAAAACAGAGCTTCCTCTTGATTTGAAAAAAACATTTGAAGTTCAAGAAGAAAAAGAAGCTCATGTGGCCGTTCGAATTCAGAAGAAAACAAAAAAAGTTAACAAAAAAGAAAAGAAAAAAGTTTTTGAATATCCAGTTCGACGACCGTCATGGAATCCTATTTATTTTGATGAAAAAATGACTTACGAAGTGACTTATTTTGGTGCAACGGCTGCTTACTTTTTTCTTGATGTTCTACCGTTTAAAACAATTAACTCTAGAAGAGTGTATCACTTTAGAGGAAAGGCCAAGTCTTCCTCGGTTTTTAAACTTTTCTATGAAATGGATGATCAAGTTGAAAGTTTTGTTGATTTTGAAGGAGTTTTTTCTCATCGGTTTAATTTGACTTTGAATGAATCTAAACAAGTAAGAAATTCAATTGAACTTTTTAATTCAAAAAAAGAAGAAACGTATTATTGGGATTATACTCATGCAAAAGGAAAACAGCCTAAAGAAACAAAAAAGAGTGAAAAAATAAAACCCTTTTCTCAAGATTTATTTTCAGCGATTCATTATTTACGTTTTGTAGAGTTTCCCGATGGAGGGGTGATTCGATTTCCATTGGTAACAGAAGCAAAGAACTGGGAGGTAGAAATTGTAGTTCAAAAAAGAACAACTATGAAGACTCCTCTAGGAAGACGGACCAAAGTTGTTCGAGTTGAAGTCAGGACCATTAAAGACGGAAAAATAAAGCAACAAGGTAAGAGCTTTATTTGGTATACCGATGACGAAAGGCGTATTCCGGTTCTTATTGAAGCGAAAGTTAAAGTGGGTACAGTAAAAGCTGCTTTAACAGAAGTGCAATTGGGTCACCAACCGGCTTTGTAACATGAAAGATACATCGGTAGAGTCTATATTAGTTCGAGCTCCTAACTGGATTGGCGATCAAGTACTTGCGTATCCTTTTTATCGTTTTTTAAGACAAGCCTATCCAAAAGCTAAGATTACCGTTGCGAGTGTTCCTTGGATGAGTGATCTCCATTTTCTGAAAGAAATTGATGAAATTCACATATTGAAAAAATCTCAATCTAACCAATTTTTAAAGAAATGGTTCCATTTAAATCAGTTAGCTCTCGACCTAAGAAAGAAGGGACCTTTTGATTTAGGGGTTTCTTTACCCAATTCATTTTCTGCGGGGTGGCTTCTCTATCGTTCGGGAGCAAAAAGAAGAGTAGGATATCGAGTCGATGGAAGAAGTTTTTTATTGAATGAAGGGGTCCATTGGGATGATCGTCCAAATCGTCATCGTTCACAAGCTTATGTCGATCTTTTAAAGCTTAACGATAGTCGTGCTCATCATGTTGTTGATTTCTGGAAAAATGAGTCGGATCCGGTTTTTGATGTTGAAGGACAGTGGAACCCCAAAGATACATTAGAGCCTCCTGATGAGCCGTTTTGGGTATTGGCTCCTGGAGCGACTGCTTCTTCTAGGAGATGGCCACTTGAAAGATTTGTTGAGTTTGCTCAAAAAGTAAAACAAGACACGGGATGGAAAGGTATTATTGTTGGAGGACCTTCAGAAGTAGAATTAGGAATTCAGCTTTCTGAATATCCTGGAGTTAATTTATTGGATTGGACTTCTCGTTGCTCAATTACTGGACTTTGGAAGGTTTTTAGGGAGTCTCAGTTTTTTCTAGGAAATGAATCAGGACTTGCTCATGTTGCTTCTTTATGTGGAGCTCGAGTTCAGATTGTTTGTGGTGCAGCCGATCCTCGTCGTACAAAAGCTCTTGGACCAGGACCTGTTGACGTGAAAGTAAATCCAGTGGACTGCTGGCCTTGTGAAAGAAATGTTTGTACTCAAAAAGGAATACGTGAAATTCAATGTTTAAAAGGAATTCATTCAAATCATTTATGGAAAGAACTACGTGAGGATTTAAAATAAATGAAACAAAAAAGACCCCAAGGTAGAGATATTCCTTCTCTTGTCCAAGTTTTAGAAAGGCGTTTGAGAGCTCTTACTGTTTGTTTATCTCATTCTTGGGGAGGGTTGGAGCAAGTAGCAGCAGCAGACTCTGTCGAGCTGGCTAAGTTAGGGCTTTCAGTTTCAGTTTTGGTTTTAGAAGGAAGTCCTATTCATGAAAATTTAGCTGGTAAAGAAGGAATTAATATTATTCCCTTAAGTTATCGACCACGTGATTTTTTAGATTTTAAGTTAAAAAGAGAACTTCAAAAATTATGTCCAGAGGATGGATCAGGCATTAATTTGATTCATTGTCATCAGCCTTCTCTTTTGGGTTCTATTCTTCCTTGGTTATGGAGAAGAAAAGATGTTGTAGTGGTAGCTTCGCGTCATATTATGAATCATCATAATAAAAGAAACCCTTATCATGCTCTTCTCTTTAGGCGTTTGGATGCTCTTATTGTGATGAGTCACGCATTGAAAAAAAATGTTTTAGAGACACATCCATTGAGAGAACGGCAAGTAAAAGTCATTCATCTTGGAATTCGTTTTGATCAATTTGATCCTGAAAAAATAGATCCAAGGCTTCAACGAGAACGTTGGGGGGTTTCGGAGCATACAACAGTGGTCGGTATGGTTGGAAGGATAGATCCAGCAAAAGGACAGTCAACTTTACTGCGGGCAGCAGCAGGTCTCCAAGTCCGTAAAAAAGAGCATATCGATTTTAAATTTGTCATCGTTGGAGAGGAAACGTTGGGATCAAGTTCAAATCACCTCGAAGAATTACAAGAAATGGTGATTCAGTACGGTCTCCAAGATTCGGTTGTTTTTGCTGGATATCAAGACAATATTCCAGAAGTGATGAGAGCATTTGATATTTTTGTGATGCCTTCAAAAGAGGAAACATTCGGTTTAGTTGCGATTGAAGCAATGGCGATGGAGTGTCCTATTGTTATTTCAAGGGGAGGAAGCGCTGATGAGATTGTTGGGGAGGAAGAGTTTGGTCTTTTAATTCGACCTCAAGATGCTTTTGATCTTCAGCGACAGATTAGTTATCTTCTTGATAATCCATTAGATCGAGTAAAAATGGGAATTAATGCAAGAAATCATGTCATGAATGAGTATGATCGTTTGGGTAGAATTCAAAGAACATTGATGCTTTATGAGAGACTTCTCAGAAGAAGAAGAGGTGTTTCTTAGGTTTAATGAAAGAGGGACTTCGGGTTTTTGTCGGTTTGTTTTGCAAGAAATGTGATGTTATTATTTTCATTGAGGTATTTAAAACAGAGAAATATGAAGAAAATTAAATTAAGCGTGAGTTCACTGATTGTAGTTATTTTTATCGTAAGTAGTAGTTGTACTGAAAATAAAAAAAGTCCAGAGAATACTTCAAAAGAAGAGTTACGTACAGATAGTGTAGTTTCCTCTGATGAGGATAAAAAAAGTACTCAAGCAACGGATGAGTTTACAAAAATGCTTCAAACTGCGCGAAGTGAATTCCATAAAGAGAAGTATGATAAATCTTTAGAGGTCTTACAAAAATATTTAGATGCAACGATAGGAAAGTCAGGTCAAGAGTTTAAACATTTTATTGTGATATCTACGATGGGGAAAATTTTACTTCGCTTTAAAAATGATCCAAAAGAGTTAATTCAGAAATTTAAAAAACTAGAAGCAGATTCTAGATTCAACGAAATGGAACAAGATTTGATATCTGCTTGGATTGCAGCTACAAAAGAGTGGGTTGCTGATATGAATTCGCAGAAAAAAAACTTAAAAGCGGATGAGTTATTTAACCTTGGAAAGAAGTATTATTTGAGAGGACGAAAAAAGTCTAAGTATTTAGCTGATCGTACCGGTTTTGCGGATTTTCAAATTGCAGCAACTTATTTGATGCCTTTTATTCGTAAATATGATCAAGATCCAAAAATTCAAGAAGCATTTCTATACTTAGGCGATATTCGTTTAAGAAGTTGGCCAGATAATCAGTATTGGTCAGAAAATGTTTATCTTACAGAAGCCATTCAAAAAAATCCAAAAAGTCAGCATGCGAAAACAGCTCTTCAACTTTTAAAAGAAGATGTTGAATTTGGTTATAGTGGTTCTGGAGGAGTTCATATACCTAAGTCGTGGTTGAATTTACTTAAGAAGTTTGATGAACAGGTGAATGAGAATACTGCTTCTACAACTTCTAAGAAAAACTTGCATTAAGTATTAAACTTTAGATTTGTTTTTGTTGAATAAAATTTAGCGAATCCGATAAGGGCGACGTATACGATTACAATATAAATAAGTTCTTGATAATTCGTTTTAAACTTATGAAAAATAATTAGTCCAGCAGCTATGGTTAGTAAAAGTATGCTTATCATTGCGATTAATGGGTGAGATTTTGTTTTTTTTCTGATGTAAAAATTAGAATAGGCCATTAGTAGGGATACAATAATGAAGGTAATGCTTCCAAATTCGATAATTACTTGAAGTCCTCCCGTTAATACAAATAGATAAGATACAGCTCCCATGAAAATAATTGCATTTTTAGGAATATGGCCATGAACTCTTTTAGAAAGGAAGTAAGGAAAAACTCCGTCTTCTGCTATGACTGCAATTAATCGAGAGGCACCAAATAAAGTACCGTTGATAGCGCTAGATGTTGCAAGCAGGGCTCCTAAGATGATCAGCCCGTGCCCAGTGTTTCCTAAGATTTCAGTTGCTCCAGCAGCTAAAGCAAATTCTTTATCTCGAATCAGAATTTCTTTTGGGATAATTGAAAGTGCACCCATAGCTAAAATAACATAGATAAAGGTTGTAATACCTATAGACCAGTAAATAGCAGAAGGAATATTTTTCTTTGGTGATTCGGCTTCTTCGTAGGCGTGAATTGTTAACTGAAAGCCCTCATATGCAACAAACGTAATTGCTGCAACGGTAATAATTGGACTGAGAGAATGTGTGAAGTTTTTATAAAAAGGTTGAAGGCCAAGGTTACTTTGTTTAAGAAAAAGGGTAGAGATGACAATTAAAATGGCAATTTTAATGTAGACCATTAAATCTTCCACTTTACCCATGCCGTTCACACTGATGATATTAATTGAACCGAAAATAAAAATAATGATAAAAGCGATAATCTCTTTTGAGAAAAAAGTATTTTGAGGAAGAAGTGTAGAAAAGTAGCTGGAAAAAGTGAATGCATAAAGAGCAAGGGTACTGATGTAACCAAATACAATCAGCCAACCAATCGATGCGATAGCGAATTTTTGTTGTGGAAAAGTTTTTTTAAAAAAGGAATAAGTTGCTCCTTCGTCTTCGTAGTAAGCGGCAAGTTTTGAATAAGCATAAGCAGCACATCCAGCAAGGAGGCCTCCGAGGAAAATTGCGATTGGCGTGTATGTTCCAATGATTTCAACGGACACTCCAAGGATTGAGAAGATTCCTCCTCCAATCATCCCTCCAAGAGCAATGGCAATGAGTTCAATTTTTCCCAAAGGGCGTTCTGTTTTTGTAGATTGAGTTTTGCGCATATCTTTTTTTACTGCTGATGGGACTGGAGGGCAAAGATCAATCTTTTTTTGAGTGTCGTTTTTAAAGGAATTGATTGAGTTTTAAGAGAGTGTTTTTGTGTAACTCTTTGATTTTAAAGAAAATAATTGCTATTAGTTGAATAAAATTATTGTGATTTCCTTTGACATCAGAGGCATTACGCTCTATATCTACCGGATCCCCTTGAATTTTTGATTTTATGAAGGGAATGCCCTGAGCTTTAGGAACGTCTTGCTTTGCAGATACTGAAGCCATGGCTATCGAAAGGAACCACGTATTTATGGTTAACCAAACAACAACAACGGATTCTAAAAAAAGACTCAATCAGAGTTGGATGGACGAATTCATGGATGGCTCTGTAGAAGAGTCAATGGAAAGTAACGAAAAGAGTAAAGATTTTGCGGAGCTATTTGAAGCTTCTCAGAAAGAAACCGAGTTTGAAGAAGGGCAAGTTGTTAATGGAACAGTTGTTCATATTAGCCCTGATAATGTCACCGTTGATATTGGATTCAAATGTGAAGGGTTAATTCCTCTTTATGAGTTTAAAGATGCGACAGGTAAAGCAAATGTAGAGCTTGGTGAAGAGCTTGCTGTTTATTTGGAGCGACTTGAGATTGAAGACGGATTTATTCATTGTTCAAAAGATAAAGCTGCAATTATTAACGCATGGGATGAGATTTCTGCTGCTTGCGATAATAGTCAAATCGTTGAAGGAACTGTTATTGCTAAAGTAAAAGGTGGACTTTCAGTTGATATTGGTGTGAAGGCTTTCTTACCAGGAAGTCAGCTTGATACTAAACCTACAAAAAACTTAGATCAGTTTGTAGGACAGCGTTTGAAGTTCAAAATTATTAAGTTCAATAAAAAACGAGGAAACATTGTTCTCTCAAGACGAGTCGTTGTTCAAGAAGAACGTGAAGCTCAGCGAGTAGAAACGCTTGCGAACATTGCAGAGGGAATGGTTGTGACTGGTTCAGTGAAGAATATTACTGAGTATGGAGCATTCATTGACCTTGGTGGAATGGATGGACTTCTTCACATTACGGATATGTCTTGGGGAAGAATTAAGCACCCAAGTGAGATCTTAAACGTAAACGATGATATCCAAGTGAAAGTCTTGAAGTACGACAAAGAAAGAGAACGAGTTTCTTTGGGATTAAAACAAGTTTCTCCGGATCCGTGGCAGGAAGCTGAATTTAAATTCCCTGTAGGTAAGATTGTCTCAGGAAAAGTTGTTAGCCTTAAAGATTATGGAGCATTCATTGAATTGGCAGATGGAATTGAAGGCCTCATTCATGTTTCTGAAATGTCTTGGACAGAGAGAGTTAAGCATCCTTCTAAGCTTTTGAAAATTGGTGATGAAGTAGAATGTAAAGTTCTCGAAGTTGATACTAAGGGTAAGAGAATCAGTCTTGGAATTAAACAGCTTCAAAATAATCCATGGGATGAATTAGAAGCAAAATTCCCTGTCGGATCAATTGTTGAAGATGCAGAAGTGAAGTCAACAACTGATTTTGGTCTCTTTATCGATGTCGGTGTTGGAATTGATGGTTTAATTCACGTGAGTGATATTTCTTGGACTAAAAAGATTACTCATCCGTCAGAGAAATACAAAAAAGGTGATAAAATCAGAGCGGTTGTTTTAGGTATCGATAAAGAAAATGAAAAGTTTTCTTTGGGTGTAAAACAGCTTGAGAGAGATCCTTGGGAAAACATCAAATCTCGTTACCGTGTCGGTCAATCAATCAATGGAAAAATTACGAAACTTACTGATTTCGGAGCGTTCCTTGAGATCGAAGACGGTGTAGAAGGTTTGATCTATGTTTCTGAGATTTCAGATCAAAGAATTGAAAAGCCAGCTGATCACCTTAAATTGGGTGAAACGCTTCAAGCTGAAATTCTTTCAATTGAGCCTAAAGAACGAAGAATTGGATTGTCTATTAAGCAGTTAGCTAAAACTGAAGAAAGACAAGACTATGAGAAATACGTTGGAGAGAAATCTAAAGGAACGTCTATGGGAGACCTCCTTGGTGATAAACTCAAATCAGCTTTGGGTAAATCTGACGACGAATAATCTCATCATTTGATTAAAGCGAAAAAGCCTCCTCAAGCATTTGTTTTGAGGAGGCTTTTTTTTATTCTATTTATTGTTTTTTTGAGGAAGTAGTAGATCTTCCAAAAAAAATGCAGAAAGTTGA
Organism: Pseudobdellovibrionaceae bacterium; assembly: GCA_002722705.1. GTDB lineage: Bacteria > Bdellovibrionota > UBA1018 > UBA1018 > UBA6935 > UBA6935. Next base: position 22,720 of record PBMP01000068.1, read on the forward strand.
GATCTTCCAGAGAGTCCTGATTTTGCATAAATTGAAGTCGCTTGAGCTCGTGTTGTTTTTTCTGCAGTAGAGCGGTATTTTGCTATTTCTTTAAGGCTAAATCCTTTAATGAGTAAAAACGCAACTTCTTGCTCTGACTTTGTCAAATTCCATTGATCGAGTTGAACAGAAATTGATTCACTTAGACCACAAATAAAGTTTTTCGATCTTTGTTTCCAAGCAGAAGACTCTTTTAAAAGTTTGGAAGAAAACTCTTTTTCGTCATTTAGATTTTTTTTTAATTTAAATAGTCCTTTCATAAGAATAGAAAGTCCGGCTATTGCGATAAGTGTCAATCCGAATTCAATCACAATATGCCACCCTATAGTAGCTTCTTTGGAGTCAGTAATAATGTCGGCCGTGCCTATAGCAATAGTGAAAAGAAGTATGCAACCGATGAACAGTCTTTCTTTATAGTTCACTTTTAATGCTCGTGATCGTTTTCTTCCTCGTGTTGATGATCATCAGAATATTCATAACTGATTCCATCATCATCGTCACGACCGATTTCATAATCATCTTCATTCTCCCAAAGTTGAAGTTCACTTCCATATATCGAAAGTATTCCGGTGTTTCGATCAAAATGACTAACGAGATAGCTCCCCATACCGATGATAAGAAAGGTAAAGATAATCGCAACTATTCCGTGTTGAGATTTGATTTCTTCTTCATCGGTAATCATTTCCTTTTTTCCATTGAGCATCGAGAAAATCATTCCATCTTTATGTTTCCATTGATGTAGAAAAACTCCTGAAATATGAAGGATGACAAGAAGAAGAAAAAGGTTGGCGAATATTTCATGAGTTTCTTTAAAGAAGTGTTTTTCTATCTTAAAGGTCATTAGCAGACCCGATGAAAAAAGACCGAGGGTAAAAAGAATCATAAAAATAGCAGCATAACTAGAAGCAGGATTGTGCCCCAAATATCTTTTGGAGTCATGAGAGAAAACTGATTTAAAGTAAGAAATGAGCTCAGAGGGCTGTAGTCGAAAATGATTGATTCTTGAAGTTTTAGAACCGAGTCTGGCCCAGAAGAGTCTAAGAATGACAATGAAAGTCATTAGAATTCCTGAGAGCATGTGGTAGGCATGTAAAACCGAGTCATCGTCAATATAATTTCCTATCGAAAATGAAAGGACAAAAAGTATTGCAAAGGTCCAGTGAAAAATTCTAAGAGGTAAATCGTAAGCTTTTGACGTTTTCATAAGTGAGTTTCCTTTTGTAGATTTAGAATTACATTTTTTTGGAAAAAGTCATGGGGCAAATGACCCATGACTCCTCATTTTGTTTGATTTTTAATAGCATAGTCAAAATTAACTTCATTGCTAAAGATGGTTTGAGTGTCTGCGTTGTTTTTTTGTGTGAGTTCTAAGGCCTCTAACGGAAAAAAAGAGCTAGGAAGATGAGAGATGTTAAGCCATTTGATAACGCTGTCTTCTTTTTTGTTTTTCACTTCGACTTCATAGATATAGAGGAGTTGAGGAAGGCTATCTGAGTGTATTTCATTTTTGTGAATGATCGAAGAAAGAGAAATAATTTGAATTGATTCAAATTCAAGCAAGAGTTCATCTTTTAGTTTTTTCTCTATGTTTTCTTTTGTATGAGTTTTATAGAAAGGGAGACGTGGTCCTTTATCTGTGTAAATTACTCCAATAGAGTCTTTGTTAGTTGACCAAATAAGTGCACCTGTTTGAATATGTTTGTGCATCAGAGTCCTTTCTTTTGCTGGATTGTTTTACTTAAGAATAAGACTTTTTAGGATTTGAAGCAAATTTTGAAATCAAAAGAACCCTTTTGAAGAGTTTGGTGTTGTCTATCTTTTTGAAATCTATAAATATAAGGTCATGAATCAAAATAAAAAAATGAATCCTCTTTGGTTAGTGCTTGGACTCTCAGGAGTCTTTTTTGTTCTTTTTCTTGTAGTCTCTGCTGCTTTGTTTATGAAGCAAGGAGAGCAGGATTGGGGAGAAAATCAAATGACTTTTTTTGAAGAAAAAAAAGAAGTTGTTGGGGTAATCGAACTGAACGGAGTGATTTTAAGTTCGAAGAAAATTTTAAAAAAATTAAAAGACTTTGAAGAAAACAAAAAGGTTAAAGCCGTCGTGATGAGATTGAATTCTCCAGGAGGGGCAGTTGCTCCCTCTCAGGAAATTTATTCTGCCGTTAAAAATTATTCGAAACCAATTGTTTCTTCTATGGCATCTGTAGCTGCAAGTGGAGCTTATTATATTGCTTCTGGCACTCAAAAAATTATTGCAAATCCAGGAACGATTACAGGCTCTATCGGAGTGATTATGGAATTTGCTAACCTTTCTAAACTTTATGAATGGGCGAAGATTAAACGATATGCGATTTCAACAGGACCGTTTAAAGGATCTGGAGCGGAATATAAACCGATGAGCCCAGAAGCAAGGAAGTTATTTCAAGAGATGATTGACGATGTTCATATTCAATTTAAGAGCGCGGTGGCTGAAGGACGGAAGTTGAAAATGAGTCAAGTAAACTTGTTAGCTGACGGTCGTGTTTTTAGTGGAAATCAAGCGAAACAGGTAGGTTTGGTTGATGTACTTGGAGGATTGCGTGAAGCAACTCTTGAAGCAGCTAAACTTGCAGGAATTGAAGGTGAACCCAAAGTGGTTTATCCGAAAAAGAAACCCCGTGATTGGATGAGTTTGCTGGATTTTGATCCGGAAGCAGACGAGGAGTCCCGTGTTTCGGGAATTTTAAATAAAGTTGGGCTTTCTGGTATTAAGGAGTTTGTTGGAATTCGAGCCCCTGGAATCTACTGGATTTGGCCTGGAACGGCAAATTAGGTGAAAGAACGTCTTACAGCGATTCGTGCATTTGGAATAGTCCTTCGAGAAAGAGTTTCCATTGAAGAGGCAATTCGAAAGAGTGGTTCCGCAGAAACTCCTTGGATCAGAGATATTATTGCTTCGGCATTGAGATTTAGCTCTAGAATTGACTGGATTGTTTCTAAAGAAGTTGAAAAAAAGAAACCCACAGGATGGTTGGGACGAGCAATTAAGCTGGGAGTTGCTCAGCTTTTATCTCAAAGTCAAACTCCTTCAGAGTTGATCGTTTCAGAAACAGTTGGAGCAATTAAAAAAAAAGAAGGAAAGGCATCGGCTGGGTTTGCAAATGCACTTTTGAGGAAAATTTCTCAAAAGAGGGAAAATTTTCAACAAGTGATAGAAAATTTATCTGACTTTGAACTTTTTCAGTGGATGAGTATTCAACCCTGGATGGCTGAACGTCTAAAAAAGAGTTATGGAAAACAATGGTTGCTTGAGTTTTCTGAAGCGTGTCTTCAACGCCCGAAAACCTGGGCAAGAGTTTTGGGAAAAGAAACAGAGGGGCTCCCGAAAGGGGCCATTGAGTTTGTCGGTAAAAAAGTTTCTAAAGATCCTTTGTATTTAGATGGGAAAATCTTTATCCAAGATATTTCAAGTCAGATCTTAATTGAAGAGGTGAGTACAATGGTTGAGCCTTTTGGAAAAAAAGCACTCGATTTGTGTGCATCTCCAGGAGGAAAGTCTTTAGGGCTAGCTTGGAATGGCTTTGAGGTGATTGCTACAGATTATAATGAGAAGCGAATTTCAAGGTTAGTCGATAATTCAAATCGGGCCGGACAGGGACGAGTTAGTGTTCTTCCTTATTTAGAGACTCAAAAGTTGGGTGATTTTGATTTAGTGTGGATTGATGCTCCTTGTACAGGGAGTGGAATTATTCGACGTCATCCAGAAGTGAAGTGGAATCGAACTGAAGAGGAGTTTTTTGAATTGATTAAGATTCAGAATCAGTTGATTGATCAAGCTTGGCAGCAAGTCAAACCCAGTGGTTTTTTGATGTATTCAGTGTGTTCTGTTTTAACAGAAGAAGGTCTGGAGCATTTTCAGTCAGAATTATGGAAGAAAAGGGAAGTAAAGACTTGGACTTTAGCGCCTCACATCTTTCCCTTTGGAGATGGATTTTATGGGGCTCTTTTTCAAAAGAAAAACCCTTAAAAAGGCTTTCCTCCATTTACGCTGAAACTATGAGCTTGTCCGACTCCAAAATAAAGGTCTGGATGATCATGCCTTTGATTACAAATGAGTCTTTGAGGAGGATCTCCTGAAACAACGGTTCCAGGTCCTCCAGCTGGAGCATTATTGAACGTAAAATCAGTTCCACCTTGGTTAATATAGTCCTCGTTTCCACTACAGATACTTGCAAAAGGACCAATGGTCATCTCATAAACGGCTCCACCCCCAAGTTCTCGAGGGTAAATACTGGCAGTTGTTGCGGTCGGTGTTCTTCTGTAGGTTTGGCAGTGCATTCCAGCAATATGTTTTTGTTGAAAGATGACTCCTGGAACGGTTTCATTCATGACCGAGCTGGTTTCTAATCCAGCGGTGTCTGTAATAGTCAGTCGGTATCGTAGGTGTCTTTGAGGGACAGTAATAATAGCGTTATTTTCAAAGTCATTATAGAAAGTCCCAGTTGCATTTAGGAATTCATCATTTTTGAACCCTGCCGCTTCTAAGCGATTTACTGTTTCAGACACGGAGGCAGTTGTTCTACATCCTTCTGTAGTGATTGCATTGTACTCATGCTCTTTAAGACCACAATATTTCCAACATGTAGCTTCATTGAGTCCTAGCTGACTTCTGCAACCATGGACACAGAATTGATTCATATTCACTGTTTCGTTATCGGTACTTGTGTATCCTGCAGGGTCACTTCTGAGACGAACACTCCCGGAGGTGGGATCATATCGAGCGCCTACATTTCTATATTGAGCAGCCGTAAGAACTCCACCAAGAACCCGAGCTTCTTCGACAATATAAACAGTTCCAGCTACGGATATTTGCCCAGATTCTCCTGCATTGGTGTCTCTGACTCTAATTTGTCCAGAGCACATAGCCCAATTGCCATCAAACGGAAGAGTTTCAATTTCTTTTTTGAAAAGACAGACCTGACCAGGATTAAGAACTCCATTTGCATTCAAACAGTTTGTAGAATATCCAGCTGAAGATCCATTGACTTTTAAGGCTTCACCCGTTGTTGCAATAGCGGACATTGTAGGTGTATTACTTTGAACGTTTGTGGTGAGAAATTGAATATCTAATATAGTTTGATCTACGGTTCCTGTGTTCACAACGGTGACCACGCATTGAGCAACTCGACTCATATTTTGTGAAACAATATTTACAGGTACAGCTCCACTGAGTCCCGCAAAACTTTTTGTACGAAGTCCTGCAAAACTAGGTGAACTTATTAATGTAGATAATGAGAGTAATAATAAGGTTTTCATAGCAATCCTCTTATAGAGTAAGTCCACCTATTCCGCTTCCTGGAGTGACAATCACAGAACTCGGTCGAGCACATCTCAATTGATTTCCTGGGCTTTGAGTGGAGTCAATGCAAAAGGTTCCTCGACAGGTTGTACAACTAAAGGCCCCCCCTACCGCTTGAATTCTTCTCAGTCCTTTTCCACACGTACCAGCACTTCCAACGGTAGTGAGTGTTAAATCTGAAACGATATATCCTGAGGAATAATAGCTACACTGCTTTACCCCTGGATTTGTAGGATCTGTTGAAGGAGTAGGAGCTTCCAAAGTGATCGCATGCACTGTTCCTGAGAGTATGAATGAGAGTAAAATAATAATTCGATTCATAAGTGAGTCTCCTTAAAATGCGTCTCCGCCATTAATGCTAAACGTTGTCGTTTGTCCGACTCCCATATAGAGGTCAGGCATGTCGTGTCTTTGGTTGCAAATGAGTCTTTGAGGTGGGTTTCCTGCAGAGGTATCAGGTCCATTCATTCCCGCAGTGGTATAGGTGAAATCTCTTCCGCCTTGTTCATAGAAGTCTCCATTGCCGCTACAGATCGTATTGTAGCCACCGATGGTTACCTCGTAAACTGCTCCTCCAGCAAGTGAGGTATTTACGCGTTTATTTGTAAAGCTAGGAGGTTTTTTGTATTCCTGGCAGTGCATACCCCCTGGGCTTCGAGTCATTCCAAATGAGCCGTTTGTGGTCATGTACCCAGTAGTTGCTGTATCTGGTTCGTTTCTAATTACCCATGCATACTTTGATCGGTCAGTTGCATTGTTATACCAGTGATCAAAAGGGTGATAATAAGAAGAGTATGTCGCGTTTGAGTCGTAACTACTATAAAAATCATTAAATAAAAGATCTGTTTTTAATTCGTAATCTAAACGAGCTTGTTGTCTTACATTTCTACAAACTCGAGTTTTTTCAGAGTTGTGTTCGTAATCAGCAACTCCGCATCGTTCCATGCACTCATTTGTACGAGTAATGGTATTTGGGTAGCGATGGTTAATGTCAGAATAAGTTGCGTTATAAGTATTCATGCACGCATGCATGCAGTAGTGATTCATTGTGACTGCAACAAAGTCAGTGGAATCATAACCTCCTGGGGTAGTAGGGTTGGGAAGAATATTGTCTGTACTTGAGTCATAAGTAGACCCCACTGCACTCATGTAGTTAGCAGCAGAAAGAACTCCTCCAAGAACACGTGCTTCTTGAACAATTCGAATAGCTCCAGAAGCAATCACTTGACCCGTACTTGAATTATTAATATCTGAAACGAAAATTCTGCCATTACAAACGGCCCAGTTTCCATCGAAAGGAATTGTTTCAAGTTGTCTTTTGAAGATACAGTATTCTCCCGGTGCAATCACTCCATCTGAACCTAGACAGCTGGTTGAAAAACTAGGATCAGTTGATGAAACTTTAACTCCACCTTGCCATCCACTCGTATAAGTACTAAAGGAACTTGAATTGTTTTCGCGATCAAGAGCAAGCATATCTACTCGTTCAATTCGTTGATTTGTTCCTCCAACATTCACTACGGCAATAAGGCATTGAGCAACGTTGCTTAAATTGTTTGTTCCAATGTTAACTGGTCTTGCACCTGTTGTTCCAATAAACGTCGCAGGGCGATTCTCTGCAGAAAAGCCTAATTCAAGGTGAAATGAAAAAGTGAGTACTGTTGTCAAAAGGTAGATTTTTTTTAATCTCATAACTTCTCCAAGGAGTCTGATCACAGAGTTACGCCCCCTGCTCCTGGCCCGACTCCACCACTGCCGCTACCAACGCCCCCTCCAGAGGGGACTTGAATTGCGGTTTCAGATTCTGCACATCGAAGCTGGCTTCCAGGGTTTCGAGTTTCGTCGACGCAAATCACGCCGTGACAGTTAGCACACCTTAAACCTATGTTAGGGACAAAAACTCGAATCTCTCCCCCTCCACATCGGCCATTGGAAGGGTTTCCATAAGGAATAGAAGTGACGTTGCTTAAACCACTACAACTGCCCATTGCACGCGTCGACGCATGAATTACGGTTGTTTGACCTACTAAAATAAACCCAAGCCCCAAAAGGCTGAGAAATAAAGGTTTCATTCTTTCCCCCCTAGGAACGAATCAAAGACCCAAAAGTCTAATACCTCTCATTTTAACACAAACTTTAAAAAAACTAATTTTTTGACGGTAAAAAAGCTACAATTTCTATCGCGTTGATTTATTTGAGCAAATTATAATATCCCCTCTGAAAAACTTCTGTTTTTGAGAGAGAGTGACTCTTTTCGTGGTTTCAGGAGCACAAAGAAGTGAGTGTGTTTTGTTTTTTTTGTTCTGAGATGAAGAGAGGGGGTCAGAAAGGACACGCCATTCATCAATTTTTTTAGATGAATTTTTTTGAGGGGAACCTGCAATAAAATAAGAAAATCTCTGAAATCGATTTTGAATTTCGAGTGATTTTTTTATTCCGTTTAAAAGAGCAGAAGGAATGAAGGTAGGAAGAGAGAAGTGACACCAATCTTTTCCATTAGAAAGAGGACAGGCTTCTTGATGAAGACAAGGAGCTAGAATAAAGAGATTTTGTTCTTGGATTAAATAGTCCCTAAATAACGCTAAATTTTGAGCAGAATCTTTTGCCGCAGGTTCTACTGCAAGAATAAGTAATTTAGGATTTTTTCGCACTTCTGAAGCTATTTTTTTTGTGATTTTTTGATTTAGTTTTCTAGATTCATTTAAAACATTTCCTAGAAAAATGAGATCATTCGTTGTCATAGTATTCATTGGTTTTTCAGGAATCCATGTTTTTATAGAAATAGAGTGGTTTTCTGATTTTAAGAAATCGATTAATTCCTTGCCGTCTTTCATAATTTTGGGATCAGAGTCAACCCAGTTAAACTCGAGAGAAATTTTTTGTTTGGCGTAGTGTTTTTTTAGAAAAAAGAGAAAAGCAATAGATGCAGTACCAGGTCCACATCCATAATCTAGAATAGTAATCGTTTTTTTTGTTTTTATTTTTTCTTCAAAATAACTTTTATGAAGTTCAAAAAGGCTAAAAAAAGAAGCTGCATGAACTTGTAAAAGGTAGAGAATGTAGCTTGCTCTAAATTTTTTATGAGAAAAGTAACCTTTTCTTTTTTCATGAAGTGAGAAAGCTCGGTCAGTTGTAAAGTGTTCGGATAGCTCTATGATTCCAGAAAGGTAAAATTTAAAATCATTGGAAGTAAATTCTTTTGTATTGTTTCTCCCTCTAGGAGGGTAGGTTTTTTTCACCCAAAGAGGAATCGTTTCATCAAAATAATTTTTCCATCTTTTAGGATAAAAGTCTTTTGTGGTGTCAATTTTTTTTCGTTCTGGAAGTGTAAATGGCCAAGCGATTCTTTTTTTTACTTCTATTAACGTCGAGTCTTGATTTTTCATGCCTCCTTAATATGGTATATTTTACTTAGGTTTTCTATGGAAAACGCAAAGCTTTTAGTTTTAGGAGGAAACTTAAGGTATGTTCTTTTCAAAAAAAGAAAAAAGAGACCCTTATCAGGTATTATGGAAGCATCTCAAACAACAGTCTCCGCAAGTCTCTCCTTTTAGTACCGAGTCTTTATGGAAGCCACCGAAGGAGGACCGCTGGAGCTTTTTTTGTCCTTGTTGTTCAATGCCCAGAAAGATTAAGGGAAGTGCATCACCTACAAAGTTTCATGTATTTCAAATTGCTTTGACCTCTGTTCTTTTGACCACGATTTTTTGGTCATTTTTTGAATGGAAAGGAATTTTTTCTTTTGTTCCTTTGTGGATTGGCTTTGAAGTTTTTTATCGAATTAGAATGAGAATCCGACTTCGATGTGAGCACTGTGGTTTTGATCCTTATCTCTATTTGACTGATACCCAAAAAGCGAAAGAGGAAATACAGTCGTTTTGGAAGCAAAAAAGACCTGACTTATTTGAAGAATCCGCTAAAGCTCCTCTGGAGCAAAATAATGCGCAAGCTTCGTCAGTCGGAAGTAATGACTTAATGAGCTAAGGTGGTCAGGCTCGCTTCAGATCGGTGGAATTTAAAAGTACCCCTATTTAATTTCTTTCTGGTTTCCGGATCTTGACTCTTTTGAGGAACAAAGCTAAAGCTGGCTCTATGTCAGTAAATAAAGTGATTTTAGTAGGTCGGTTAGGTCAGGATCCAGAAGTTAAACAAACTGGAGGAGGATCTTCAGTAGCTAATTTTAGTCTGGCTACCAATGAAACATGGGTAGATAAACAAGGTCAGCGTCAAGAAAGAACAGAGTGGCATCGGATTGTGGTCTGGGGGCGATTAGCAGAGCTTTGTGGTCAGTATTTATCAAAGGGCAGGCAAGCTTATCTAGAGGGAAAGCTTCAAACTCGTCAATGGCAGGATAAAGATGGGCAAACCCGTTACACAACTGAAGTTCAAGCTCAGACGGTTCAATTCCTAGGTGGACAGAGTGCTTCTGCAGGACAATCGTCATACGGCCAATCTCAACCTAATTATGGTCAATCTAATGAGATGAGTATGGGAAACCCTGGTTTTATGGGGATGACTTCTGAAGAACCTGCTTTTACAGAAGATGATGTTCCATTTTAAGGAATAAAAGACTATAACACAGAGAGATTTTCTTGCCTGATTGAGCATAGAGTTTAATCAGGTTTTTTTTTGCGAGGTAAAAAACAATGCGATCTTTAGTCATTATTCCTACCTATAATGAAGCTGAAAATATTAAGCCTATTGTGACAGAGATTTTATCTTTGACTCCCGAAGATCTTCACATTTTGATTGCAGACGACCGCTCTCCAGATGGGACAGGTGCTTTGGCGGATCAATTGTCAGCACAAAATTCGAGAGTTCATGTTCTTCATCGAGAGAAGAAAGAAGGATTAGGACGAGCCTATATTGCTGGATTTCGTTGGGGGCTTTCTAAGGGGTACGATGTATTGATTGAAATGGATGCTGACTTTTCTCATAACCCTAAATACTTGAAGGATATGTTAGAGGCTCTAAAAACTCATGATGTTGCAATTGGAAGTCGCTATGTTCCAGGAGGGGGAACTGTTCATTGGGGATTGGGGAGGAAGATTTTGAGTCGTGGAGGGAGTTTTTATGCCCGAATGATCTTAGGAGCTCCCATTCGAGATTTTACAGGTGGGTTTAATGGATGGCACCGTGAAGTTTTAGAGTCTTTAGGGTTAGAGAGTTTGGAGTCCGATGGTTACTCCTTTCAAATCGAATTGAAATTTAGGGCTTTTCGACTCGGTTTTCGGATAAAGGAGTTTCCAATTATTTTTGAAGATCGACAGGTCGGGCAGTCTAAAATGAATAAAAAGATTGTAATCGAAGCATTGATGAAAATTTGGCGTTTTCGTATGGGTGCCTCTCAAATTCAACCCAGAGTCCTTCCCAGGTCTTGATTTCTTTTGCATCCTGACGCTAAAACTCGTTAAAATAAGGATACTTAAGGAGCTCTTTGGGATGAAGTTATATCGATTTTTTTTAGTGCTTTTATTGATGCCTCAGATGAGTTGGTCTGCTGAGCTGGTTGCACCTTTGATTTTGATGGATAAAGCAAAAAATTTACTTCATTTAGCTGATTATGATCCTCAAAAGTATAAAATTATCAAAACATTTCATGCGACGACTGGAAGAGTTAAAGGGGATAAAACAGATGAAGGAGATTTAAAAACTCCTGAAGGGATTTATTTTTTTACAGCTCATTTAACTCCTCCAAGTTTGAAAAAAAAATTTGGGGTAAGAGCCTTCTATATGAACTACCCTAATCCTTATGACAAAATGGCTGGACGTACAGGGTTCGATATAATGCTTCACGCAACAGATACACCTGAACGATTAAAAAAAGATTTCGATAGTGAGGGATGTATCGTTTTAAGTAATGAAGATATTGATTCTGTTAAAAAATATATTTCATTAAAATCAACTCCAATTCTCGTTTTTTCAGAACTCAGTGATTCTTGGTTATATCCAGAGAAGGATAAAAAACTATATGAGTTTATTCATCAGTGGATTACCGCATGGAAAAATAAAGATGTTGAAAAGTATATTCATGGATATCATTCAGAGTTTAGTTATAAAGGCAAAAATTTAAAGCAATGGAAACAGTATAAAGAGTCTTTAAATAAACGCTATCACACTATTGAGATCGATGTTTCATCACCTCGGTTTTATCGTCATCCGAAATACAGCGTAGTTACTTTTGAACAAGATTATCGATCTAAAAATAAAAAAGGAAGAACGCTTTTTCGTTCAAAAGGTTTAAAGAAGTTATTTATTGCTCAAGAGCAAGGTGAATACAAAATTATCTCTGAGCAGTTTAACCCCTAATCGATTATGAGTGAGTTTCTTCGTACAAAATTGTGTATTCAAAATGCTCTTAAAAAAGAGGTATTTCCTGGAGCGGTTTTTGGAGTTTATTATTTAAATTCAGAAAAAAAAAATGATGTATTTTCTTTTGGAAATCAAAAAAAAATTCCAACTGTAGAAAATATGACGGATCATACAATCTTTGACCTTGCTTCATTGACTAAAATCTTAGGAACAACTGCCTCAGTGATGAGATTAATTGAGAGAGGGGTCCTTTCTTGGACAACTCCAGTTTTAAAGTATTTTCCTCAAATAAAAAAAAAGATTACTGTTGAGCAATTACTTTCTCATACTTCTGGTTTACCTGCATGGTATGCTTTTTATGATGATTTTAGGTCTTATTTTGAGACTGATGATCTTTGGAATATCTCTAGAAAAGAAAAATCGGACTTTATACGGAAGTGCGTATTTGAAAAAGAGTTCATTTCTGATCCGGGATCAACCGTTCTCTATTCCGATCTTGGTTTTTTAATTTTGGGTTTCTTGATTGAAGAAATTCTAGAAACAACACTTGAGGATGCCTTTTTAGATTTGGTGTGGAAACCTATGGGGATTAAAGGTTTTCATATGAATGAAATTAGAGATTCTGTGAAAAATTCGATAGATCCTAGATATGCTGCTACCGAGAATTGTCCTTGGAGAAAAGGAGTCCTGCAAGGACAAGTTCATGATGATAATACCTGGGCAATAGGTGGAATAGCTGGTCATGCTGGAGTTTTTGGAAGTGTTTACGATATATTAAAATTTTGTGAGTCAATTGATAAATGTTTTTTCTCACCAAAAGTTTTAAAAGAGTCTTGGAAAAGAATGAATTTTCCAAGAGAATGTGTTCGAGCACGAGGTTGGGATACTCCTTTTTCAGGTTATGGGAAATCAACGGGAGAGTTTCGAAGTGAAAAAACGCGTGGTCATTTAGGATTTACGGGAACATCTTTATGGATTGATCCGATAAATCAAATTGCGGTGACTCTATTGACTAATCGAGTCCATCCGACCAGAGAAAACGATCAAATTATTGCTTTTCGACCGTTGTTTCATAATGCTGTATACGCAGATTTATTTCCAAAATTTGGGAAAATTTACGATAGGATGACGATATGAGTGAATTTAAAATTTCAGACCTAAAACATGTTCATGTAGTAGGTGCTTGCGGAACTTTGATGGGCGCTTTTTGTTCTTATTTGAAGAGTCAAGGTATTCGAGTGACGGGGTCTGATCAAAATATCTATCCACCCATGAGTGAAGTATTAGCTTCAGCTGGAGTAGAATTATTTTCTGGATACTCAGAGGAAAATATCAAAAATATTGAGAAAACAGTTGATCTTGTTGTGATTGGAAATGTGATTCGAAGAGAAAACCCTGAAGCTCAATATGTCATGAAAGAAATGATTCCTTATACATCGCTTCCGGAGTTCATGAAAAATGGACTTTTACAAGAGACTAGAAATTTAATTTGTGCTGGTACTCATGGAAAAACAACGACATCGAGTATGCTTGCTCATGTTTTAAAGCAACTGAATGCAGATCCTTCATACTTTATTGGGGGAGTGTCTTTGGATTTACCGCAGAGTTTTTATGTCTCTGATAACGAAACCCGCTACTTTGTTTTAGAGGGAGATGAATATGATACCGCGTTTTGGGATAAGGTTCCTAAGTTTACACATTATCGACCGACGGATGTCATTTTAACTTCAGTCGAATTTGATCATGCAGATATTTATGATTCTTTTGAGCAAGTGATTGTTCAGTTTGAGAAATTAATTGAAAATATTGACTCAAAGGGAAGAGTGATTGCGTGTATTGATTATCCAGTCATGAGCCGAGTTTTAGAAAAAGCAAAGGTTCCGGTATTAACCTATGGAAGTCATGCAGTAAGCTTCGCACGATTCGTCCCAGCAAAAATTGAAACGACCCCAGAGGGAACTCGATTTGATATTATGGACTCTGGTAAAAAAGTTGGAAGTTTAAAAATTCACTCCTATGGAAACCACAATATATTGAATGCGATGAGTGTATGGATTGAATGTCGTGAGCTTGGTTACAGCGCTGAGGAAATAGCAGTCGCATTTGAGAGTTTTCATGGAGTCAAAAGACGACAGGAAGTTCGAGGAGTGATTCAAGGAAGAACGGTCATTGATGACTTTGCTCATCATCCGACTGCTGTAAAGGAAACAGTTGAAGCCTTTAGACAAAAATATCCTAATCAAAGACTTGTTGTGGTTTTTGAGCCACGTTCCGCAACTTCGAGAAGAAGAGTGTTTCAAAAAGATTTTATTCGAGCATTAAAAGGGGCTGATGCTGTTTTTATTTCTGAACCTTATGACCAATCTCACATTGAAGTTCATGATCGGTTTTCAAGTCAGATCGTAGTCGATGACTTAAAAAGAAAACATGTGGATGCTTTTTTGATGAAATCAATTGAAGAAGGAGTTTCTCAGATTGCTGATTATTCTCAATCTGGAGATGTGATTGCTGTTCTCTCTAATGGGGGATTTGGTGGACTTATTCCAAAACTCTTAAGTCGATTAGAGCAATAGTCGATATTTCGTTTTCTTTTATTTGTTTTTATTTCAATGAGTTATCATTGTTTTTTGGCGTTGTTGCATAATTCGCGTCATAGATGAGGGAATTCCTAGAAATCCCATAGATTTACGTAACATCCCTGAGCGGCATTCCTAATGTAGTCATTTTA
>PBMP01000069.1 GCA_002722705.1 Pseudobdellovibrionaceae bacterium
AGATGAAAATTTTAAAAAATGTGTGAGAGATTATCTAAAAGCGTATTCTATTCGCTCTTTTAATCTATTAGATGCAGGAGAGTTCTTTTCTGAATACATTGCGTCTTCTCCTTTGTTAGAAAAATTTCCTTTTTTAAGTGATTTAGCTGCTCTTGAATACGCTCATCTCAAAGCGTTTCATTTTTTTGAAGTTTCACGAATTGAAGAGTCTGAGCTTTTGAAATTATTTTCAGTTGATCCATTTTTTGTTCGTGTGGAACTTCATCCTTCTGTTTTTTTAATAAAATCAAAATGGAATTTAAAAGAAATTTATAATCATCCTAAAAATAGAGTAGATAAAGGAATATACTTTTTTATTGTTTATGAAAAATTAAAAGAAGTTTTTATAAAAAAAGTTGAAGAAGAGATGTACAACCTTTTGCTTTCTTTTAAAAATAACGCAACTCTTGGAGACTCTTTATTTATTTTGGGTGATCAACCGAAGAAGATTCAAGAGGCATTTAAGATGATCGCGACAGAAGGATGGATGAGCCAGGTTACGGTTGATAGAGAATCGCAATAAATTCTCTTTTTTTCTCAGTAAGCCCGCTTAGTTCAGATTCAATGTTGTGAATTTTTCCACGAAGTAAAATCTCCGAATCCATATTTAAATCGATTCCTAAAAAAAGTTGGGCATTGATTTTTGAATCGATTAATTTTTGAATGGTCTTCTCCAAGCGATAAGGAGTGTCCATAAAAATCACAACTTTCGATTTTTTTAGTCCTTCTTTGATCCACGGAGTGAATTCATTCGTTTTTTGTGGAGCAAAACCCAAAAATAAAAAATTGTGATGAGGGAATCCACTCAAAGCAACTGCAAGGCTGATACTATTTGAAAAGGGGGTTGCCGTCACTTTGATTTTATTTTTGTGACAGAGATCAACAAGGGTTTGTCCTGGATCACAAAATGCAGGAAGTCCACAGTCACTCAAAAGTGTTGCAGAAAATCCTTCTTTGAGTTTTGAAATGATTTTCTTTTCTTTTTCTCCTGCATGATGTTCGTTATAGACCTCAAAAGAGTCAATTGCCTCTCTCGGTAAATTCCAGTCTAACCATTTTTTTCTCATCACCTTTGGCTCTTCAACGAGCAGAATGTGATTTGTATTTAATGCAATTTTTTTTAAATAATTTAGAGCAATGGGCTCTAAGGGAGCTTCATCGTTAATGGGTGTGGGAACAAGAGTGAGTGAACCTTTCTTCATGATTTTAGTTTTGTACGAAATTCCTTTGTGAGAGTCTACCAAAATACTCGGTATCGTTTCATCAAAGACATTTTGGGACCAGTGTCGGTTAGGATGAGAAATGAAATTTCTTTTTTCTTTTATTATTCTTTAGTTTTAATTACTTGATGCGACGAGTCTTTGATTTTAAGGCTTGGCATCAGGTTCGCAAAGACCCTCCAGAAAAGAGCCAGGATGGCTTTCATCACGAAGTGAATCAGAATCCATGATGAAATTTGATTCTTCACTTGAGAGAGGGGAATACATGAATGCATTTAAGCAATGTTGGATGAAAGGATTAGGGGTTTTAGTCATAGGGCTTTTTATTTTACCCGAAGTTTCAGATGCTAGAGGGCTGAGGAGAAGGGATTGTTTTTCTCGTAGAAATCGATCAGCCTCTATGGGGAGAATGATGGGGGATCGAAATGCAAGAAGACTTGTAAAAAATGCGTGGGCTCGGATGGGCGCTTCATGTGATCAAGTGGATCGTCTTGCAGCACTGATTGCAGATACACCCCTGGCTCGGCCATTTCAATCGGGTGATTTTGCAGGTTGTTTTTATCTAGGATACACCGATGCTCTTTGGGATGAACTGGACCAGGTATACCGTCGATGTGGTGATCAGTGTTTTGGTACTGGAACAGATATTGGACGAATTTCCGCACAAGGGTATTGTGCAGCGAGTATTGCAGTCGATGGTTTATTAGATCCAGGATTCATTGCTCAACCCCCACTACCATTTTGTGGTCAAAATCTCGTATTTGGATGCAAGAGCGAATATGTTTCAGTGGCTACTTGGGAGATGCCTGCATGTCAACGATATACTCAAGGACGTTTTGAAAGAACGTTTGAAAATTCGGTAAGACAAGATTGTTTTGTTCCATTTGATGTGCCTGTTTTTGATCAAGGTTCACTTTTTTAATTTTTCATGGAGATTGATATGAAAATAAAAATAATTGTAATTCTATGTATTGTATTTACTGGACTATCTCTTCAAGCCTCTTCTGTTTGGATGAATTGGAGTGGGGGAACTTATTCCGATGGAATGCAAATGGGAGTGAGGAATGGATCCATCTTAGTAAAACGAGTGTTGCAAAAAACCATTGGTGTTGATGGGTGTAGGGGGAAAGATGACTTAATGGATGGATTAACTTCTGTTATTCATACTATTCGACCTTCACCGTTGTATGGAACCTTGTTTTCAAGTGGTTTTTTTCAGGGCTATCTTCAAGAAATCAGAAAAGCCATTGGATTTTCTCATCAAATCTGTGGATTTTCCTCTGAAAAAATTGCTCAACAAGTGGGAAGTTTGTATGGAAGTTTTCTTTGTCAGGTGAATTCTGTTGACCGAGAAATCTTTAATCAATTTTATGTCAAACCACTGAATACTGGATGGAGTCAGGCTCATGATACTGCTCAAGCTCAATGTAAAACACAAGTACAGTCTATTGTGCAAGGTTGTATGAACGAAGAAAGATCTGATCAGCTTCAGATTCAAATGAACTTAAGTTGTTTAGAGTCATCATCCAGAGAATGATTGGAGTAAGTCAATGAAAAAAGGAATACAAAAAATAAGGAGAGTGCTTTTCATTTTACTTGTTGTGACCCCAATGTGGGAAGAGGGCGCCGATGCGCGCCCTCCTTCTCGATATGGAAGAGACTCTCGTGTAACGAGTCGAAGAAGAGCGATACCACGACGACCAGTAGTGAGACGACCACCTCGAATCTTAAGAAGAAACCAACCGGTGGGTAATCGTCGAGTACGGGGACGAGTAGGTCATCGCATTCCTTTAAGACAAATACGATCGCAACGTCGTTTTGATCGATTTGCTTATGAAACAATTCGAGTCGCACGACAGGAACTGAGATGTGAAAGAATGGGTGATTTTTTAGTGGGACTTTCAAATCGATTGAATCACCAGTTAGAGATGGCTAAACGATTCCCGGAATTTCACTATATGAAAAAACGAGAATACTGGCTAGATTTGTGGGAGAGAATTGCTGATGTCTATTCTGAGTGCGATATCGGATGTTTTGAAGACGGTGAGATTATAGGAGAAATTTCAGCAATGGGATTTTGTGCCGCAAGTGTCGAACTCGGAGGGCTTACTTCAGTAGGCGCGATTGATCAACCTCGGATGCCTTTGTGTGAAACTTCTATTTTTGTTGGATGTGAGCAAAAGTATCAACAAACAGCTCAATCGTTTCCTGGTTGTAATCATTATTCTAAAGAACCGATTTTTCAGGAGTATATGAGTCAGGACTGTCATCTCTCAGAGCGGTTTTAAGAATAAAAGAAAGGTACTTGTTGTGAACGATAGAGAGGCTCAGTTTTTACTGAGCCTTTTTTATTTTATAGTGAGTCTTTTATGACTCATTGTGAACTGCTCTTGAAACTGAGAAAATAAAAGATCTTGGGGACGGGGGTCTTTATGAAGTCTATTTTTTTTCGACTATCTTTTCTAATGGGTGGATTGGTTCTTCAGGGGTGTGAACACGACCCTCTTTTTCTCAAAATGAGTGAAGATTATATCCAAACAAATCAAATTTATCAGTTTGAATCTCGAACAGAAATTGATGAAATGATTCAAGTCGAGATGAATCGACAAAATATCCCTGGGTGTTCAGTCGCGTTGATTGAGAATGGCAATCTTTCTTATGCAAAGGCATATGGGTACAAAACACTTGAAACAAAAGTTCCATTAACATTGGGCGATGTATTTCCTACTGGGTCCGTCTCAAAATCTTATACTGCTTTATCAGTCATGCAGTTAGCAGAGGAGGGAAGGATTGATTTAGAAAAAGATATTCGAGAATACGTTCCACATGCGGTTAAAAAGCATCCTTATTTAACTTCTGTTCGATCTCTTTTGGGACATCAAAGTGGGATGCCTGGGGCAGGGGAATCGTGGGTAGGTGAAGCAGAATTTTCAATGTTTACTCCTCAAGAAAGAGCAATTCCTAAAAATGCAGTGAGACTTTTTAATCTGACTGCTCCTCTAGCAGTGCCAGGCCACCGTCAGAAGTATTCCAATCCGGGTTATGTGACGTTAGCGGCAGCAGTTGAAGCAGTTTCGGGAAAGCCTTTGTATGAATACTACGAAGAAAATATTTTTTCTAAAATGGATATGACTGTTTATGAAGATCGACCTTGGATTGATCCTTATGGATATTATGTGTCTCAGTATATTCGAGGAGCAGATGGAAGTCCTAAACTTGTTGGACCGTCTCAATACGATTGGCATACGGGAGCAGGAGAATCAGCGTCTAATATTATTACTCTTGCTAAATTTGCAGAAGGGCTTTTAAGTCACTCGTTTGTAGAAGAGGATTCTCAGAGTGAAATGTTTAGTCGAGCGTGGGTTAACTGTGAAACTCCGAAACCTTTTCCGCCACCTAAAGATCCTAAAAGCAGTTTTTTTGTTCGACAGGAACATGAATGTAATCCCCAAAATATTCATTTTGGTTTGGGATTTGGATTTAAAGCTATAAACGGAATTTCACGTGCTATTTTTGCAGGAGAAATTCAAGGAGCCGCTGTAAACGGAAGTGTGATTCAAAGTCGAGGTTTAGCTGTGGTTCTTGCTTGTAATCTTTTTGAGACTGATATGAGAAAGCTGAGAGAACCTATTGAAATGCTTTTGATTGAGGCCCAGGATAACCATCAATCAGGAGGGAGTTCTCAGGCTGCTCAGATTCGTTGATATTCTTTGATTTTTTGATAAAAAAGGTCAAAGGAGTTTGGAATGAAAAACAATTCTCATAGTATCCCAGTTGGTTATTTATTTTGGATTTTTGGCTTCATGGGGGCTCACCGGTTTTATTATGGAAAACCTGTTTCAGGGACCATTTACTTTTTCACACTTGGTTTATTTGGTATTGGCTGGTTGGTTGATTTGTTTCTCATTCCTAAGATGGATGAAGAAGCAGATTTAACTTTTTTAGAAGGAGAGTTGGATTACACATTAGGATGGGCTTTTTTAACTTTCTTAGGAGTGTTTGGTGTTCATAAAATGTACATGGGAAAATGGCTGTGGGGGGTTCTTTATTTGCTCACTGGAGGAATTTTCTTTTTAGGTGTGATTTATGACTTCTGGACTCTAAATGAGCAGCTTGATGAAGTGAATCGAAATAATGCTCGTTTGAGAGAGGCAATCCGTTGATTATTTTAAAGTCAGAAGACGATTTAAAACTTTATAGAAAAACTGGAAAGATTGCTGCAGAGATCTTAATGCGCCTCAGAGATTATGTGAAGCCTGGGGTTTCTACCTATGAGATTGCTAAACTCGCAGAAGACTGGATTGTAAACACTTATGATGCAATTCCGTCTTCGATTGGTCAGTACAACTTTCAATATGCATTAAATAGTTCTCTCAATGAAGTCGTTTGCCATGGGGTTCCCTCAAAAGAAGAGATTCTACATGAAGGAGATATTGTGAATCTCGATATCACCGTAAAAAAACATGGTTTTATCGCAGACACTTCCCGGATGTATGAACTTGGGCAAGTTTCTTCTGAGGCACGGCAGTTGTGTAAGGTATCGTATGAATGTCTTTTTAAAGGGATTCGACAGGCAAAGGTTGGAAATACGTTGGGAGATATTGGATTTGCTGTTCATAAGCATGCCACACGACATGGATTGAGTGTTGTAAGAGAGTATTGTGGGCATGGAATTGGAAAAGAAATGCATGAAGAACCTCAAATTTTACATTTTGGGAAAAAAGGTAAAGGACTAAAGCTTCAAAAAGGAATGACTTTTACAATTGAGCCGATGATCAACTTAGGGAAACAAGAAGTGGAGCATCTTGAAGATGATTGGACTGTCGTGACAAAAGACCGCAGTCTTTCTGCTCAGTGGGAGCACACCTTGGCGCTTTCAGATCAAGGATTAGAGATTTTAACTTTGCGAGATGAAGAAGAAGGGATTTGATTCCCTTCTTCTTCATCTCGTCTATTTTTTTTCTCGAATCGGAATTTTTAGATAAGAGGTTCCGTTATCTTCTACAGGAGGAAGGATGCCTCCGTTTGCATTTACTTGAACGCTAGGAAGGAGTAGCCTTGGGGCTGCAAGTGTTTTATCTCTTCCTGTTCGTAGCTCTACAAAATCTTCTTTTTTTGTATTTTCTTTCAGTTGAATGTTTGTTTGTTTACTTTCTCCAATGGTGGACTCGTAACGAAGTTCTCTTCCGCCGGGTTGGTAATCGTGTCCTGTGAAAACTCGAGTTTCATCTGGAAGATGATAGAGTTTTTCATGAACAGAGTGGTAGAGTGTATCTGCGCTTCCACCTGGAAAATCACATCGAGCAACTCCAAAGTCAGGCATAAAAAGAGCGTCTCCCGTGAAAACAGCATCTTCAATGAGATAAGAGTAACAGGCAGGAGTGTGGCCCGGAGTGTGGATGGGGGTAAATGTCAAAGACCCTGCGTGGTGTTCTTTGTTTTCTTCAAGAAGAATATCAAACTGGCTTCCATCTGTTTTGAATGAATCATCGAGATTAAAGAAACCTTTAAAGACGTTTTGAACTTCAGTGATTTCTTTTCCGATAGCAATTTTTGCATCTGGAAGATGTTTTTTGAGTTCTTGACTGCTCGAAAGGTGGTCTGCGTGAGCATGAGTTTCCATGATCGTATGTATTTTTAAGTTTTTCGATTTTACAAAATCAAGAACTTTGTTCATTGATTCATAAGAGTAGGAAGACCCCCCTGGTTCATAGTCAAGAACAGGATCGATAATGACTGCATCTTTTGAGTTTTCGTCGAAAACGACATAAGTCAGTGTGTATGTGTTTGTATCAAAAAAAGCTTCAATTTTCATAAGTAGGCGCTCCTTAATTTTTATTTTTACAGGTGTTGATTCCAAAGAAAGAATAAAGCGGACAGATTCCAGTTGTTCCTGTAACTAGTGGAATGATTCCGATCAGACCAAGAAATTGATAAGGACCTTCTACAAAAAATGTGGATCCGATTCCAATAACTCCTAAAGCAACTCGAATTCCTCTGTCTAAAGGGCCTGTATTTTTAGAAAAGAATGATGAACTTGCTTTTTTATTTACAGGTTTTCCTTCTTGCTCCCAGTGCATAAATCCGCTGTCTACAATCAAGTGAAGGTTTGATCCGGGGAGGTGTGTTTTAATTTCGTCAGCAGCGAGTTTTACGCGATTGCCGCTTCTACAGTGAATATAGACTGCTTTATGGTCTGAGAAATCTTTGAGTTTTTGAAAGTGCTCTCTGGGGATGTGATGACTTCCTGGGATGTGACCTGTGTTGTATTCTTGTGATGTTCTAATATCGATGATGGCGTATTCGTCTGGGGCATCGAGGTATTCTTCAAGTTCTCGGATGTGGATGTTACTCATGGTGTGGGTCTCCTTTTTTTGTATTAGAATATAGTAATGTTTTAATATAGTCAAAGCAAAAATTTATGTCTTTTGCTTGCTTGACCCGGGTATATGAATATTATAATATAAGAATATGAGTAATTTGCCAACTAAAGATCAGTGTTGTGAAACTTCAAGAGTATTAAAGTTAATGGATCACCCTCAGCGCCTTCTTATCTTGTGCGCGCTTACTGAAGGTCCTAAGTCAGTGGGAGAGTTAGAGGTATTAAGTGATGCGGGGCAATCTTCTGTTTCTCAATTTCTGAGTCGAATGAAGGCTGAGAAATTGGTCAAATCAGAAAGAAAAGCAAATTATGTTTATTATGAAATTGCAGATCCTCGTATCTCTGAACTCATTCAGTGCATGAGAAAGATTTTTTGTTAGGTTTTATTGTTTGCATTGAGGGTGTTTGCAGAAAAAACCATTTTGACGCTTTTCTGTACATTTTTCAATAGCTTTGGATTCAGCTTCAACTCGTGTGGTTCCTGTTGCAGAGAAGGAGTCTCCCATTGCATCGATGGTGCATATCCAAGCATGAGTTTCTTCTTTTTTGTTTTCTAGTTCAAATACCTTTTGTTGAAGCTGCCAGACTGCTTGTTCTAAGTTCCATATTCGTTTTCTTAGTTCAGAGTTTTTGTAGGATCGATAGTCTTTTCCAACGTCGATTTTTACAACTTGTTTTCCAAAGGTAGTCGCTGAAATTAAAATAAGAAGAAAAGGCAGTGTTTTCATTCTGATTATTTGTATCGAAAAAGTCAGAAAATCAATCAAAATATCAATTGACTCATTTCTAAATTCAATATACCCTATAGGGGTATAAGGTAATTGGAAATGAGGTTCTTATGGGATGTTGCCCTTCGGAAAAACAAGTTGTAGAGAGTTGCCACCCTACGAAGTCTAGAAAAGACTATCTCTATTTTTTAGTTTTGGTTTTAGGTTCAGTTTTTTATTTTGGGCACCTTTTGAATGAGTCATTGTCTTTTGTCTCAGGTAGTGTTGCTCATCTTTTTCATTCTTTCTATGAGCTTTTTAATTTAATGTTTTTAGGTCTTGTTTTTGGAGTGGTTTTCGTAGGAATTCTTAGTTTTGTTCCGAGGGAATATGTCATTTCTGTATTGGGGCGGCCAGGGAAAAAGACAAGTATATTGAAAGCAACTCTTTCAGGTCTTTTATTGGATCTTTGTAGTCATGGAATTTTAATGGTTGGAATGAAGTTGTATGAACGAGGTGCGAGTTTAGGTCAAACAATGGCATTTTTAATTGCGAGCCCTTGGAATTCATGGTCATTGACGATTATTTTAGTATCTTTGATTGGTTTAAAATGGACGATTTCGTTTATTCTTCTTTCTGGGGTAATCGCTATTCTTTCAGGATTTATTTTTGATTATTTTGAAAAAACAGGAATCCTTCCAAAAAACCCAAACCATGTTGATCTTCCGGATGATTTTAATTTATGGGAAAACCTTAAAGGAGATTTTAAAAACTACCGGTTTTCTTGGAAAGGAATTTTTCGTCTTATTTTGACTGGGATTAAAGAATCAAAAATGATTCTAAAGTGGATCCTCTTTGGAGGCATTCTATCGAGCGTCATTCAAGTTTTTGTAGATCAAGGAATTTTTCAAGAATATTTTGGTCCTAGCCTTTTTGGACTCGGGGCAACTCTTATTGTGACCACACTGTTAGAAGTTTGTTCTGAGGGGGCTACTCCTTTGGCTGCTGATTTAATCAACAGAGCAGCGGCTCCTGGAAATGCTTTTACTTTTTTGATGGCTGGAGTTTCTACTGACTACACTGAAATTTTAGCTCTTCATGAAACAACCCGTTCTTGGAAAATAGCGTTTTTTCTTCCTTTAGTTACCGTTCCCCAGGTTTTATTGGTAGGATTGATCCTCAATGGAACTATTTAGAGGTCTTTATGAGTAAAAAAGGAACGAGTCATTCAGCTCATCTTCCTCGAATTCGTCGAATAGAGGGACAGGTTCGAGGGGTGATCAAAATGATTGAAGAAGAAAGATATTGTGTCGATATTCTTACTCAGATTAAAGCAATCAAATCTGCTTTATCGTCTCTTGAGGGTAAAATTATAGAAGAGCACTTGGGACACTGTGTTCACCAGGCTTTTTCTAATAAAAACAAAAAAGAATCCGATGAAATGATTGTTGAAATTAAAGAATTATTAAGAAAGACGAGAAATTAAAGAAGATGCTCTTCCACTTTTGAAAGAGCATCTTTTGGAAGCTATTCTTTATTTAATGAGAAAGTCACCTTTCATTAGTGCGTAGTGTCCTGGAAAAGAGCAAAAGAAAGTATATTTTTCACCTTTTTTAAATTTTCCAATATCAACAGAAAGGGTGGTGTGTTCTCCTCCTCCTACGAGTTTAGAAGCAGCAAGGACTTTTGAATCTTTTGGAACGTAATCTCCTTTAATTCCAACTGCCATTGCTTTTTGAGTAATTTCAGTCATATCTTCTGTTTTAGAGATGACCACATTATGTCCCATAACTTGTTTTGTAAGTTTCCCACTGTGTTTGAGATTAATTTTAAATTTTTTACAAGATCCTGGAACCTCAATTTTCTTTAAATCAAATTGCATCTGATCGTTTCCAGTTAATGTGACTTCACATTTTGCAAAACTATTTTGTGAAAACAAGGTGAAAATCATCAGGCCTAGAATTGCACTTAATTTTTTCATATTTTCCTCCGAAGAAAATGATTATTTTGTATTTATTATTTTTAACGGTTTTAAATCCGTTTGTCCAATAAAGGGGAATGTTTGCTTGATGGCTTTAAGATTTCTGTGGTCTTTTTATCTTCTATTTATCCAAGTTAAAGAGAAAAAAGAGAAGAATCTCATCATTTTGATTGGTTTTTCTACATAAGCCTCTTTGAAAAACAACCGGAGACTGGTATCTATGAACTGATTTTTTTTATTATTTTGAGTGTGTGAGGGCCCTATGGCAGACGAACAATCGAGCGATCAGCAAAGAAGGGATTTAGGAAAACAGCCTCGGTCCATCCAATGGTTTATTCTCCCTTTTATCCTTTTTTTTGGGTTTTCTTTGCTTCAAAATTTTTTATCTCCAACGCAACAAGTTTCTTATACTGATTTTCTGAAGTGGATCAATGAAGGAACTGTAGAAGAAGTTGAACTGAGCCAAGACAAAATTCAGGGGATTAGACAATTAAAAGGGAAAAAAGAAAAGTTTTCTTTAACGAGGGTGAATGATCCAGACTTAGTAAAAACGCTCAGAGATAAAGATATTCAGTTTAAAGGAATTCCAACATCGACATGGGGGCCTGTTCTCGCAAGTTGGCTTCTACCGCTTCTTTTTTTCTTTTTTCTTTGGAAATTTGTATTTTCTCGAGGGATGAAAAACGGAGTTCAAGGGGGGCTTTTTTCTATTGGTAAATCAAAAGCAAAGGTTTATGTAGAAAAAGGAATTAAAATTCGATTCTCTGATGTGGCAGGAATCGATGAAGCGATTGGTGAGTTGAATGAAGTAGTTCAGTTCTTAAAGCAGCCAGATCAATATTCAACTCTTGGAGGAAGAACTCCAAAAGGTGTTCTTCTTGTTGGACCTCCTGGAACAGGGAAAACTTTGCTTGCAAGAGCGGTTGCTGGTGAATCGGGAGTTCCTTTTTTCTCAATCAATGGTTCAGAGTTTGTAGAAATGTTTGTGGGTTTAGGAGCAGCGAGAGTTCGTGATCTTTTTGAACAAGCTAGAAAATCCGCTCCTTGTATTATTTTTATTGATGAATTAGATGCATTAGGAAAATCTCGTTCCATTTCTCCTGGAATGGGTGGTTCAAATGAAGAGAAAGAGCAAACTCTGAATCAGCTTTTAGCAGAAATTGATGGTTTTGATCCAAGTGTTGGAGTGATTCTTCTTGCCGCGA
Organism: Pseudobdellovibrionaceae bacterium; assembly: GCA_002722705.1. Lineage (GTDB taxonomy): Bacteria > Bdellovibrionota > UBA1018 > UBA1018 > UBA6935 > UBA6935. Next base: position 11,535 of record PBMP01000069.1, read on the forward strand.
CAAACCGTCCAGAAGTTCTTGACCCAGCTCTTTTGCGTTCCGGTCGGTTCGATCGGCAAATTCTTGTTGATAACCCTGATCGTGCAGGTCGTAATGCGATTTTAAATATTCATATGAAGAAAGTAAAAGTAAATCCAGAAGTGAACTCCGATCATATCGCAGCCTTAACTCCTGGTTTTTCTGGCGCAGATTTAGCTAATTTGGTGAATGAGGCAGCACTAGTTGCTACTCGAAGAAAATCCTCGTCAATTGAAGAAAAGGATTTTACATCAGCAATTGAACGTATTGTCGCTGGTCTTGAAAGAAAAAAGCGAATCATGAATTCTGAGGAACGAAAGAGAGTTGCATTTCATGAAATGGGACATGCAACGGTATCCCTATCCTTGAAAGCTTTGGATCGAGTTCATAAAATCTCTATTATTCCACGTGGGATTGGAGCTTTGGGGTATACTCTTCAGCGCCCTATTGAAGACCGGTATCTGATGAGCCAAGGCGAGTTAACGAAGAAGATCTCTATCCTTCTTGGAGGGCGTGCTTCGGAGAATCTTTTTTTAGATGAGCCTTCTACGGGTGCTGGAGATGATCTTGTAAAAGCTACAAATATTGCAAGAGCAATGATTATACAATATGGAATGAGTGAACAAATAGGCTTGGTCGCATTTGACCATATGGGATCCTCTTTTTTAAGAGGAATAGGAGAGCCTGGAAATGTTATGATGGGGCCTGAAACCGCTACTTTGGTTGATGAAGAGATGAAAAAAATTCTAGAGCATTCCTATTTCGTAGCTACTCAAGTTTTAAGAGAAAATGAAAATTTTATATCTGAAGGGGTTGAAACTTTATTAAAGAAAGAAACCTTAGATGAGGAAGAAATTAAGAAGCTATGGAAGACCTATGGAAAAGAAGTTTCTTTATCGAATGCGTTGCTGGGAATAGGTCCAAAGCATCATTTTCCGTTACATACAAAGAATAGAGATTAAAATCAAAAAAAGGGTCTTTATTGATATTTTATAGAAGGGATTTAAAAATGAAAAAAAAAGAAACAAAAAACAGATTAATTTTATTCATTGGAATTTTTTTATTAATGGGGAATTTCAATACGGTTGATGCAAAAACTGATATTGCAGTTAAAAACACAAAAACTCCTAAAGAAAAAAAAGAAAAGCAGGTATGGGCTTCTCAGCATGGAAAGTCAGATGTTCCAAATATTAAGGTACAGGTGGAGAATAATCGAGTTTCGGTAGAATTTTTAAAAGACCCTCTTACGCAAATGAATTCAATTGGAATGACTTTCTTTGATTCATCTGGTGATGGAACTCGTGTTGAATTGAAAGCAATTGAGCCAAAAGCTTCTTCGGTACGATATGAAGCAAACTATAATCGTATTGGTTCATTTGTAGGCTTTGAAGTTAAAATACCACTGAAAAGAGGTAAAACAACGACTATTCATTCTCATGAGATGAAAAAATTAAAATAAGGAAATGATGAGCTGTAAATTTTATCCCATTTTATAAATGATATAGCTATTGATAATGTAGACGACTAGTAAAACTAGACTGATACTATTTACGGTATGCATGATTTTTCTTTCAGGCTTAGTTAGTAAAGCAAGAAGTACTAGCCCTGTCATCATTGCAGATGAAAAAGCGGTAATTGCATGAACGGGTTGGACAGATTCGAAAAGGGGTCCTTTTGAATAAAAAAGATCGTCGATAGTTAAGATTATTCCATTAAATAGATTACTTCCTAATAGATTGCTAAAAGCCATCGCTGGCATTTTTAGCTTAACTGCGCTGAGAGTAACGACAATTTCTGGAGTTGAGGTGGCTATTGAAAAAAAGAGAGTTCCAATAAAAGAAGTATTCCATCCAGTCGTTTTTCCGATTGAGATACCCACTTTAGGTAGAATAGAAGCAGCAGAAATTACAACAACAGCAGCAAGTGCAAATACAACAACTGCTATACTTGTTGATCGTATATGTTTTTCAGTAAAGGGAGTTTCATTTATTCTATTTTCTTTTTTTTCAAAATTATGAATCGTTATCATAGATAGAATATAGAAAATAGGGATGGAGAGTGTGTATATGTCAACATGGCCAATTTTTAGGACTAAAAAATTCTGGCTGGCCAAAAGACCAAATCCAATAAAACTCATAAGAATCACCCCAAAAATTCCAGTTAAAAGGTGAGATTGTGTCGTTTTTTTATAAATACTACTTTCTCTATACACAACATCCAGTATGAAAACTAACATCAGATTTAATACACAACTACCTAAAATATCTCCTATAGCAAAATCTGGAACTCCTGAGAAACGAACTGAACTGATTCCAGTAATTAATTCAGGCAGAGATGTCACTAGTGATAGAAGAAAGAGACCAATCCAGGTTTCTCCTAAACCTGTTTTTTGAGAAATAATTTTTGCATTATAGGACAATTGGTAACCCGTAAGTCCAATGATAATGATAAGTCCAAGAAATATTGCCCACGGAAACATCATGCTTCTGAACCCCTTTTATTGAAGTGATCTTTTAAATAGATATAAATTTCGTGAAATATAACCACTGGAAGTGAGAAAGCTAAAGCTGTCATCCAGTTTTTTACTGTAATTGGACTTCCATCTAAAATATCTGAAAAAATAGGGGTTTGTATAGCGACCAGATGAAGAACGTTTGCACCAATTGCAGCAGAGAGTAATAGTGGGTTTCTAAAAGGACTAAGGGAGAAACTTGAATGTACTTCAGAGCGACTGATTCCAATAGTAATATTTTCAAATAAAACAAAGTAAAGCATGATTAGGTTACGTGCATTTTCAATCGAAACGCCTTCGGCGATCATCCATTTAAACCAAAGAAAAGCGGATCCACCTCCAATAAGAGATGTGATAAGACAGCGTTCGATCATTATGCGATTGAAAATAGGCTCTTTTGGTGGACGAGGAGGACGATTTAATTCATCACCTTCGCCAGGTTCGAATGCAAGTGCAATGTCCTGAACTCCTTCTGTTACTAAATTTAACCATAAAAGTTGAATTGCAGTTAATGGTATTGGGAGCCCGAAGAGTATTGAAAGAATAAAAAGAATAATTTCAGCAGCTCCTGTGGAGAGTAACAGGAAAACTACTTTCCTTACGTTGGAATAAGCAATTCTACCTTCTTCGATACCTGCTATGATAGAAGAAAAATCATCGTTCGTAAGGATTAAATCAGATGTTTCTCTTGCAACATCGGTTCCTGATTGACCCATGGCTATTCCCAGGTGAGCTGCACGTAAGGCAGGGGCGTCGTTGACTCCGTCACCAGTAACGGCAACAAATTCTCCATTGCGAATAAGAGTATTAACAATATCGATTTTGTTTTGAGGGTTCACTCGAGCAAAGACAGTACCTTTTTGAATGAGTTGAGTCATTGCATTTTGTCCGGATTTTATTGCTTCGTTAATTTCTTTACCCGTTATCACCTGGTCTATTTGATTTGTTAAATTAAGTTCTTTTGCGATGGTAAACGCAGTGCTTGGATGATCTCCTGTGATCATCTTTACGTGAATTCCTGCTTGATGTGCGTTATGGATTGCTGTTGCAGCATCCGGTCTTAAAGGGTCGTTCATTCCAAGTAAACAAATAAAAGTAAGGTCTTTTAAGTGGCTCTGTAGATCGAAGGATGAAAGAGATTCGTTATTTAGTAGAATTTCTCCATCTGCTAAAGCTAAAACCCTATATGCTGCATCACCTAATTGAGCTGCTTGTTTTTTTATTGTTTCAGTAGGAACTAGGCTTTCTTTAGATTGATTGATGATGTCGATAGAATGAGAGCACATGGTTAATATTTTTTCAAAGGCTCCTTTGACATGAATTCTTACTTTTTTTCCGTCTTGAATCGCAATAGCTGAAAATCCTAATTGAGGCTCGTAGGGAATCTGCGCAACTATATTTATATCTGCGTAAGTATCATTTGTGATCCCTGCTTTTTTAGCAGCAACAAGTAGAGCGACATCCACAGGGTCTCCTGAGTAGATCCACTTTTTTTCTTCACGGTACAATTTTCCTTCGTTGCATAGAGTAGCAGTTCGAAGGGCTCTGTTTAAGTGTTCCCGTTTATCTTCAGGGTATAAAATTTCTCCGTTAGGTTCGTATCCTTCGCCTGTAACTTCCCAATCAAGAGTATTGGGAAAGCATATTTTTTTTACAGTCATTTCATTTACTGTCAAAGTTCCCGTCTTGTCAGAAGCAATCACAGTGCAAGAGCCGAGTGACTCGACTGCGGTTAAATTTCTTGCAATGACTTTTTTTCGACTCATTCGATTCATTGCAACGGCTAGAGCAATAGTAAGTGCGATTGGAAGTCCTTCTGGGATCACTGATACTCCAAGTGCGGCACTGAGAAGTAATACCTCGTTTAGTTCGGCTCCCTGCAAGTAATAGACGACTCCTAATAAAATAGAAATTCCAATAAAAACATAGGCGAGGGTTTGTGTGAATTTTTTCATTCGGATGAGAAGAGGAGCGACCGCTTCATTTGGTTTCATTACTTGGTGAGCAATTTTTCCAAGTTCAGTTGAAAGGCCAGTCGCTATAGCAATTGCTGTAGCTCGTCCTCTGATAACCATAGTTCCAGAAAAAGCCATATTGGTTTGATCCGCTACTCCGGTTTGTTTTTCTAAGATGGTATCAGCTGATTTTGTTACAGGTATAGATTCTCCGGTGAGTAGAGATTCATCGATTTCGAGGCCTTGAGTTTGAACAAGTCGAAGGTCACAAGGGACTCGGTTTCCAGATTCTAGGAAAATGATGTCACCAGGTACGATGAACTCGGAATCTAATGTTATGTGTTTGTGGTCACGAATTACGTTTGCTCTGGTTTTTGTTATTGATTTAAGTGAGTCAGCTGCTTTTTCAGCTCCTCTCTCTAGAAGAGTTCCAATCAATGCATTAAAAATTAAGACACCTGCAATGAACGCTGCATCTAAGCGATGTCCCAGTGCCAATGATAGGATTGCCGCAAAAATAAGAATATAGATAAGAGGACTGAAAAACTGTCTAAGGAATATTCTCCAAAAACCAGGAACTTTTGTGTGAGGAAGAGCGTTGAGTCCGTACTTTTTGGAACGTCTGAGTGCTTCTTTGGAGTCCAGTCCAGCTTTCGTAGATTGAAGATGCGAAAAAACTTTAGATAGTGCTAGGTTATGATAATTACTCATGTTTAAGATTTGGTTCGAGTTTGGTCGTTGTTGCGCGTTTTCATATTAGTGTATATAATCGATCTTCTTTTATTAAGTTTTTCTTAAAGACCATTTTCAATTTTCTGTGTGCACCATTTATCCTTTTTTTTAAAATTCTTCCACTAATCTAGCCGATTTTATTTTTCATCTATTTTTTCTTTTGTTTTTGATCTTGAAATCTTTACTGATTCTTAGTGGTGAATAGACTATGTTTAATGAAAATATCTGAGAGATGATATTGAGATTGAGAAGGAGAATTAATAATGGAAATTCGTTTCGTCGGAGGAACCGGGACCGTTACTGGCTCAAAGTACCTTTTAACTCATCAAAAAGGACAAATTCTGGTCGATTGCGGTTTGTTCCAAGGATTAAAAAATTTACGTTTAAAAAACTGGGAAGAACCTCCTTTTGATCCTTCTGCAATTCAGGCTGTTATTTTAACTCATGCTCATATTGACCATAGTGGTTATATTCCTCTTCTTGTGAAAAAGGGTTTTCGTGGGAAGATCTACTGCACTTCGGCAACCTTTGAGTTATGTAAGATTCTTTTACCCGATGCAGGATACCTTCAGGAAGAAGAAGCTAAATACATGAATAGGCATCGACTTTCAAAGCATGACCCTGCTCTCCCTCTTTTTGATGAGGAGGACGCTAAAGAATCACTCGGCTACTTTTCTCCCGTTGAGTATCATGATTGGATTGATCTGTTTGGAGAGGATTTTCAGTTTCGTTTTGGAAAAGCTGGACATATTTTGGGAGCTTCTTTTGTTGAGGTAAACGTTAACAAAAAGAGGCTCGTTTTTTCTGGGGATTTAGGGCGTCCTCATGACCTTGTGATGAATCCTCCAGAAACTCCAGAAGCGTGTGATGTTCTTGTCGTTGAATCAACGTATGGTGATCGACTTCATCAGAAAGAAGATCCTCTGGAAAAAGTGGCTTCGATTATCCGATCCACAGTAAAAGCACGTGGAAGTGTAGTTGTTCCAGCATTTGCAGTGGGGCGTACACAGCAATTGCTTTATATTTTATATCGTTTAAAAAAAGAAAAACGAATTCCAGATATCCCTATTTTTTTGAATAGTCCTATGGCGACCAGTGCTACTGAAGTTTTTTGTCAATTTGTTGAGGAACATCGGCTGTCGGTAGAAGAGTGCCGAGGTCTTTCTCACGTTGCTCAAATTGTTCGAAGTCCAGAAGAATCAAAAGCGCTCAATGAGAGGGAAGGGCCGATGATCATTGTGTCAGCAAGTGGTATGGCGACAGGAGGGAGAGTCGTTCATCATTTGAAACGGTTTCTTCTTGAAAAAGAGAGTACGATTTTGTTTACAGGTTTTCAAGCGATGGGAACACGAGGTGCAGCGTTGGTTACGGGAAAGGATATGATTAAAATTCATGGTCAGTATATTCCTGTGAGAGCAAGAGTAGAAAATATTAATTCGCTTTCAGCACATGCAGACTATCAGGAAATTATTTCTTGGCTTAAAGGCTTTTCTAGAGCGCCTAAAATGACATTTGTGACTCATGGTGAACCTGGAGCTTCAGATGCTCTTCGATTGCGAATTCAAGATGAAATGAAGTGGAATTGTTTTGTTCCGGAGATGGGAAGACAGTTTCTTTTAGAAAAATTACTCCACTCAAAGTGATCATTAGGATAGGAAAACCCCTGCTCCGTAGGCTAAAAGAGAAGCAATTGCTCCAAGGATGAGTGTTTTGAGCCCAGAAAACCATAAAGAATCAATCGTCCATAGACTTTTTAATGAGCCCACACTAAAAAAAGCGATACTCGTTAAGATCGAAGCAATCATAAACGAATGTTGAGTTTTAAAAAGAAAAGGAAAAAGTGGAATTAAGCCAAATATAAAAAAAGAAATAAAAGTAATAAAACCAGCTCGAAGTGCAGATTTCTTTTTTCCATTTACTCCGTATTCTTCATTTAACATTAGGCTAATCCATTGTTTTGGGTTTGAGACGATGACAGTGACAGCCTCTTCTAAAAGAGAGCCTTTAAAGCCTTTGCTCATTAAAATTTGTCTTACTTCTTCTTTTTCTCCTTCCGGAAATTGATTGATTTCATTTTTTTCAAAATGTTCAAGTAAGATAAATTCATCAGACTCTGCTTTTGTGCCAAGGTAATTACTTGCAGCCATTGAAAAACCATCTGCAATTAAATTTGCAAAACCTAAAATAAGAACGGTCTTTATTTCAAGGTTTGCTCCGTTTGCTCCTGAAACCACAGCAAAGGTGGTGACAGTTCCATCAATGGCTCCATAGATAAAGTCTCGAAGATAGCTGACTTTTTTTTTCTGTTTTAGGCGCTGAACAATGGCTTCAGGTGCATGGTGGTGATGTAAATAGGAAGGGAAGGGTTTTTTCTTCATTATTTTTCTTTGAGATCTTTGTTCTTGTTAAAGTTAGTTATCTGTTCTCCATGATAATCAAAGCAATGTAAGGCGTGAGATTAAAAACAATAAAGAATATTTTAAACACACCAATAAAGCCGTACATCATTTTTGAAAATGAATCTTTTGACATAGGAAACCAGAAATTTTGAGTTCGATAAACAAGGTGAGGGGCAAAAATACAAAGAGCAGTCCAGAAGAATAAAATTCCTCCATTTAAGAATGTACACCACATAAAAAATGACTTCATTTCTTGTAAATGCATATAGTCCCTTCTGGTTGGAGTTTTAGATAAATTTGGTTCATTGAATAACAGAGTTTTTAAGAACTCAATAAAAATAACTGGTATCAAAGGGCTGAAGTTCATAGAGCACCCTTGTCAAATTGGGTTTTGGGAGATACGGGGGAGAGGATAGTTAAAGAGGAGTTTATTTTATGAAAATTTTGAGTTTTTTAGTTTTATTTGTTTCTGTTTCGTCTTTGGCTATTGAATTTGAGGAAGTGATTTTAAAACACGCAGGCGTCGGATATGCACCTAAAGCTGCCGACGCTTTTGTAGATACATGGCAACTTTATACACAAGGAAAACCAGGGAAAGCGAATTTTCGTCATGGAACAGCGGTTCCTATGACTGAAAACAGTGCAAGTCTTCTTACTTCTTTTGAGAAAGACTTGGTTTATCGATGTAAAGCTAAAGTCATTTTTACAGGTCCTGTTTCTAATCCTTATGGAGCAAAAAATGCTCAAGTCTTTTCTTTAAAAAACTGTTTATCTGAAGAGTAGAACTTTTAATTCTTTTTTCTTAGAGCCAATAGTTTTTAATCCGTGGGTTGGGGGGTGTGTTTTGGAGTATAGCGACCCGGCAACCCATGGCTCTCGTCCAGTTAAATACGCTCTTTCACCTTAAAACATCTCGGTTTTGTTATATCGATAAAGTTATGATCTAAAAAGAAGACTTTACTTTGTGGAGTCGATAAACATTGTCCATTAAAATAGGGCAATGCAAAAAAAATAAGGAGCGTCATAGAATGAAGTTATTCATTACCGTTTTAAGTTTTTCTTTCTTTGTAAATATTGTGCATGCTGAAAGTATTGAGAATAAATATCTTGATATGGTTAGGACTCTTGAATGCGACAATATGGTCAGTGGGACGAGTAAGTTATTAGCGTTAGCAAAAAAAATAGAGCTTTATCAGTGAATATAAATAAGTTCTTACAAGAGTTTTTTAATGAACTCCCAGATCATATTTTTGATTGTAAGAGAGAAGTCTATGTTGAGATTTATGAGAATGTTTTTACTGCAGCTGTACTGAGCTCAGTAGGAGACCTTTATCCTTATCTTGCCTATCGTCAAGGTAGTATGAGGGGTGACCTAAGAAGAGATGTTTTAGTCAAATTAACAAAGTCAGGTCAGTTAAAATCTGATGATTATGACAGTATGATCGATATGGTAATTCGATCAGAAAAGTTCGAGCCAGATTCTGATCGCAAGAACTATGTCAGCTTTAATGACAATGGAGAATTAGAAAATCGGACTGCTTTCCCATATATTGAGAGAAATGTTTTTACAGGCATGTATTATCTAAAAAAGGTGTCGGATCGAACGTATTACAAACTCGTCAATTATATTTATGATAACGAAATTTCGGGTCCTCACCGTTCGTTAGTAGTAAATTTAATTGCTTTTTATGGGGAGAATGATTTAGTTCGTTCCGAAAAAGTGAAAGAAGCTCTTTTTTTCAATCTTGAAAATAGTGATGGAAGAGACGACAGAGTTGATTCTGCTTACGCTATCGTAAAAAATCTTAGTTTTTCAAAAACCGATTTTGAAAAACTATACGCTTTATATGAAAAAGAGAGTGAATCATGGACTAAAGGACAACTTTTGATTGCTCTTGCTCAGGGCTTAAAAAAATATGAAAACCTTAAGGTAAGTCATACAATTCTTTTTTATCTGTCTACTCGTACAGAAGGTGACATGTTAGAAGCAAGTGCGAGAGCATTGAAATATACAGGCTCTGACTTCATGATTCAAAATTTTAGCGTTATTTCATCTGCGCTGCATGCTAAATCTCGTCCGTTATTTGTATCTTATTTGTTTCAATCTTTATTGAGTGTTCGTCCAGAGCATATGAATAAAGTAGTCGAATTTTTTCTCAGTTTTGGTCCTCGTTTGAAATCTTCTCTTGGAAGAGGTTTTATTGTTTCCAATATTGATGGTGCGAAACTTTCGACGTTATCAGGGAAATCAATGACTTTAATTGTAAGAGTTTATTTAATGGATTTTGTTAAAAACTATGAAAGTCGTTATATCATTGATGTGATTCGTATCTTAAATAGAAATCAGAATTTTATTAACGACGAAGTAAAGTCTGAGATAAAGCTAGTATTGAAATACGATGCTACAAGAAATGTCTCAGCTCTTAATAAAGAACAACGAGAAGAATTGTCTCAGCTTTTATAAATAACTATAAACTTTGGAATCCTAAAAAAAGTTAAAACGTTTTTTTTGGGATTCCATTGGAATCTCTCAATTTGTGGGACATGAATTCTTTGAAAGGGATGAGCTTGTCTCGGATCACCTTTGGTGAAGTGTAGTCTAGTTTTGAGCCTCAATAGTGTTCTACTCGTGGCATAGGGCGATCGTGAACATATAGGCGAGTTGCGGCTAAAGGGCAGATTAACAACAACGGCAACATTGAATCACCTGCTGCAGAGATGGTCTCGATAGATCGTTCACGATACTAAATAATAGAAAGCCGGACAAAAAGTGAATGATCGTAGCAGAAAAAGTAAATTAGCCAGCCACACCAGGATGTTTCTGAAGCAAGTCAGCAATTATTTCTCGGCGGACGTCCAACAAGGTGAGCGGCTGCGAAACAAAGTTTGTTCCGTCATGCCTTTTGCGTTGGATTCCCATGATCTCCCAGTACTTGAACTTCGTTTGCCAGTGTAGGGACGGCGAAGTATCTCAGGAGGAGATACGGTTAGAGCGGCAAGAGCTAATAAAAGAGGGTATACATGGACAAATAGGGTTTCAATTGATCCTTAAACTCCTGTATTCTCTATTTGTTTTGCGTGGTCGTTAATAGTTAGATAAAGAAAATAAAAACAACTATTTATAATGTAAATTGGTGTCTGTAGGCACAAAATAGATTAATTTTTTTGTGTATATATACATATTTTTATTGCATTTTTTTGTGTCTATAAGCATAATTATTTAGAGGTAATTATGGGAGCACTTACTGCACTGGCATTGGCACAGGTATCGAGACGAGTAAACGCGTTAAAACCCTTTTTGGAGTGGTCCAAGGTAAGACCTGGTTGGATCCGTTATATGAGGCAGGCGCTTGGTATGACTCTGGCTGATTTAGGCAAAGAAGTAGGAGTTTCGGTTTCAACGATTGCTCAGGCTGAACGGCGTGAGCCAAGCGGAAAGATTACAGTTGAAACATTGAAGAAGATTGCGGATGGAATGAACTGTGAACTTGTGTACGCATTCGTCCCCAGAGTTGAAATTAAGAAATTCCTAGAGCAAAGAGCGAGAGAGCGCGCGCGACAGATTCTAACTGAGGCCGATAAACATATGGCTTTGGAGGATCAAGCAGTCAGGGCCGACTTCGATGAGAGAGTTGACCGTCTAGCGAAAAAGTTACTGGCAACTGGAGACATCTGGTGACGGGTTATCTCTTTAAGGACAGAGATGGTCAAACTCCTTTAACTCTAGAACAGCAAAAGGGGCTCATTCCCAAAAATCTGCAAACGATGGGTGAGCTTGATGAGCATGAAGAAGCAAACATCGCGGAGGGACTCGCATGGCTTCCGAAAGCAACTGGAAATCATCGTACCTATGCTTTCTGGTTGACGTTGCATAAGAGGTTATTCGGACAAGTTTGGCGATGGGCAGGCTCAGTTAGAAAGGAAGAACTTGCCAATCCCGAGTTTAAGCTTCCTCATGAAATTTGGCCTGAAATTGGAAATCTCGAAAAGGAGCTTGGGTACTGGTTAAAAGAGAAGCCGTTCAAAGATGAGGAGATTGCGGCTAGGCTTCATCAGCGTTTGCTCACGATTCACCCATTTCCAAATGGAAATGGTCGTTGGAGCAGAATTCTGACAGAACACATTTGCAACAAAGAGGACTTGCCGATTCCTAGCTGGGGAGTCAAACACCGTGAAGATCCTAAACTTCGAAGAGACCTCTACATTAAATCCGTACAAAAAGCCCGAAGTGGCGACCATTCAGCACTTCAAAAGTTTATGTATGAATAGACTAGTATTTAAGAGAGCAGAAAAGTGGTTCACGGATTTGGGTTAGAGCTGAGAAATGGGGTGACAGTAGGAAACTCAATAATTTCCATAGCTTATACCCCAGGTTAGCATAAAGTCAGCACAAACCAGATTCCAACAATATGCTACCCGGCGGCTGTCACTTGAGAATCAACTTACCACAGTCGTTTCCCAGAGTGAATGCCGCAGCTTAGTAGGTCAGATTGGATTTATTTACTCATCAGAGCAGAAAGACTCGGTTCTGAGTCCGGCTGCTCCGCTTTCTTTTGCAAGCCCCGACGTTTCCATCGTGCAGCCTGCGCCCTTTGCATGAAGACCACGTTGGACCTGTCTTCCGCCTTCTCAAATCGAAGGCTTTCAGTCGCACCCGAAATACTAATGCCTGCTCTACGAATGTATCGCTGCATCGTATCACGATCCGCCCAACCACCCATTTCCATCACCGTCGTTTCAGCAACGCCGTTGATCAGAAGCTGGGTTGCCCAACAAGCCCGAAGTGTATGAAAGCAAACCGATGGGACTCCAATTTCTTCACAAAACTTGCGAATCACTTTTGCTGCATCGCAGTTTCTCCACGCACGAATGCGGGGAAGAATTTTGTCATCAAGCGGTCTGCTATAAACATCCAATTCAACAAAGAGTTCGTCTAACTCCTCATTGATCGGGACTTGCCGCCATTCGTGGTCTTTAAGCTCTCCAACTTCTTTAGAGTAAAAATCGTACTTCTCTTCAAAGTACAACCTTTTCTCTTCTCGGACAGCTTCGCCACAAGTGGCCTGATACGCCTCCCCACTTCTTGCTCCCGTATGCAGAACAAACTTCCAAACGGGATACCAAGGGTGGTTTCGCTTTTTGGCTTCGCTGAGGAAGTAAACGATCTGTTGAAAAGTGAGAATTTCACTTCTCTTGGATTGCTTACGACTGATCCCAAATCCGAATGCCGGACTTTGAGACATTCCTCGAACAAGGCGTCTTCGGATGGCATAGTTGAAGCACTGGTTAATCGCAGTCTTAATATTGTACTGAGTCGATTCCGAGTATTCCAATGCTCTTATCTTCCGAAACAGGTCTTCAATGTCTCCAGGGTTGATCTCAGACGCCGCAAGTCCATTCTTGACCCAATCTTTCGTATATTCGTTGACTGCAAGAATATAAAAATCACGAGTCTTTTTTGAAATGGGATTTCTTGTTCCTTCGCCCTTGTAAAGTGCTTCAATCCACTTTTCTCGAAGTCCTTCCCAAGAAATTCCCACTCCTTCACGATGTCTGATTTCTGCGCGTGCTTCATCATAGAGCTTACGTTCTATGCGTTCTGTCACTCGCTTGATTTTCCCAACGTCTGTTGTATCAAGCATTCCACTTTTTTGCTTTTGTGACCGAATCTTCCGGTCTACACGAGAAATGGAGTGAACATTGATACGGTAAAGCGTCTTTCCATTTTCGTTCCAGGTTTTAATTGCCATTCTTGCCTCCTACTGTGGGGCAACAATCGACAAATCTCTCTACGGCAGGTCTATAGAAGAGAAGTCTCCCAAGGACTTTCTTTCCCTGTAACTTCTTCCGATAGACCAGGTTCCGAATTGCTCCGACCGAAGGTTTGCCGTCCTTTCTCCGAAATTTCTTCAAAAGCACAGCGACTTCTTCCGCCGTCAGCCATTCCTCCGTTTTTGATTCTACTGTAGTCAAAGTGTGCTTGTTATTTTTCACACCATAACGACTGGAGTAAGCGCCTCTTCTCATCGGGAAAATCCCCCGACAAAATCGCCAATCACTACTAATAATCTGTCAAAGAACAATTTTTTAGACTCGATAATCTGAGTCCAAATCCAATAATTACTCATATCAAATTCTCTCAGTTCTGGCACTTGGAAAAGGGCCGTTCGGTAGGGTAGGTGGTTTGTTTTTACTTAATAGATACAGGTTGTTATGCGGGCATTTATTCGATTAATGCATCGCGTTTTGCTTTGGGCGATCCTGACATCAAAAGGCCAATGAATTCGTCTTTCGTAACGGGGCCTTTGCTTTTGCAATAGTCACGAAACTGCATTTCCAACTTGTCAGCATTCGACAAACTCGCGTCTTGCAGCACCTTCAAATGCGCTTCTTCAATGAGGGACAGCGACAGATCAAGTAGGTCATCGACCCTTACTTTGCGACCGAAGGGCTTTCGATTGATTTTCTGCAACATCGACTTAATCTTCTTTGCCGTCGTTTTCTTCACCCGAATGGGTGTTGTATTCACGACGACTTTGCTCTTTGTGGACGTAGTTTTCCCTTTTCCTGCTTCTGAGGAATCTTGCATAAAAGTTACTCCTTTTTTTGAGTTTTGGGCGTTTACCCTAGATGATTGACTGAATTTCTAAACTAGATACGATTGGCACCTTCGTTTAGAAGGTCTTGAAATTTTTGAGTGAGCGTCGTTACCTTTTCGACATATCCTTTTGTAGCTTGAGGGTGATAGACGCCATTTCGCTTTAGTATTCGATCTACTTTTCCTGGCCCCGCATTATAAGCGGATAAAATATGTTCGATCCGTCCCTTGTAACGATCTTTGAGATAAGCGAGGTAATAGATACCAAAACGAAGATTGACAAAAGGGTTTTGCAATTCGCGTTTCTTCCTAAACCTAATCTTTGACTCTCGTTTGGCGATGTAAGCCGCCGTCGTCGGCATAACCTGCATTAGCCCAACAGCCCCTTTGTGGGAAACTACTTTCGGGGAGAAAGCACTTTCTGTTTGGATCACGCTCAAAACCAAGGCCGTCGAAATATTGTGCCTCTCCGCTTCATCAACTAAGTGACTAGCAAGCTTCTTTACATATTTCTTTGGATAGTGTCTGATCTTCTTCTTCAGAATTCCTTCCACAATTTTTTTTGAATGGTCCTCCTTAACAACTATCTTTTCACTTTCTCCTCTAGCACCTTTCGAGTGGGCACACCCCGAAACGGCGATTAAAAGTAAAATCACACCAAAACTATTGCGCATTCGTTCTCCTTTTGTTCGTAATTAGGTTTGTTGTTAGAATCAACTATTGTCGGCGGGGCTCTCTCAGTTCTTCGATGTGCTCCCAACTCAGGTCGATATTTTTTAACTCTTCCGAAAACAGCACTCCTTTCTCTTTCAGTTCATGGAAAAACCCCATTCGCGCCCACTGACGGTAGTAGTCGTTCAATGCCGTTTTTGATCCAAATTCATCGGGAACCGCTCGCCACGGAAGTTTGTTTGATTTAATAAACAGAATTCCCTCAAAGACTTTCTTCAGACCTAAGCGTGGTCGTCCTCCCTTCGGAGACTTCCTGTAGCTTGGGAGACTCGGCTCAATGGCGGACCAAAGCCCGTCCGTCAAAACGAAGGTTTTCATAGATACTCCTTTCGATTTAGTGAATAGACATGACGGCAACTTGGTAGCCGCATCGGAAAAAATCGGGTGCGGAAATGGAACTTTAACTAGGTGAGGAACTACGAGCCAAAGTGATCACGAGACTCAATCGGATCAATTCAAATAAATAGCTTGATGAAACTTTAGATAGCGTTTCCAAATAAAAAGACATCCACGGCTTGAGCTTAGAGAATCACGCAGCCTTTCTTCGATTAGATTATTAGGCGTTTTTACGACTACACAAACGATCACAATGAGGTGACACAAGAAGTTTCAGGCAACACGAATCGTGACCTGCATCTGCATCAATCTTGTCAGAAATTTTCGCTAGATTTGCGGAAACAGTGCAATCTAATGGATTGTATAGAGTTCAAATCATTAAATTTTTAGTGAATCAATTCGTACATCAATTGAACAAAAAAGGAGGCAAAACCGGAACGCACTAAAAATTTTTTTGTGCTTCTTTTCTCTTCTAAGTTCTTCGTGTTTTTATTTTTTTATATAGAACGTTGATATGAAGCAGTGCGGCTGCCGGTCGATCGTAAGAGGAAGATGAGGATGGATATGGGTAGCTTGGGAGTCAGTAGGTCTGTTGCTGAAAAAGACGCAAAAGACCAAGCGAGTACAGTCAGTCCGCATTTTACCGATCGGCCTTCATTTGCAGAAAGTTCTTTAGTTTCGGTGCAGTACAGTCTTCGAGCTCTATTTTACTGTGTCCAGCACTAGACGGCGGTTGGACAGTATTATCCTTGATACGGCACTTTTCGATAGTGATGAACTCTCGCCTCCAGTTTATGAACTTCAACGTAGATTTTTGCTTCAATTCGTTGAGTGCAATATAGAAGAACTTTGGTTCTTCTTCATTTTTGAACATTTTCTCCTCCTCTCTACGAACCCGCTTCAATACGCTTATATCGCTAAAAATGTAGAGCACGATCGCAATCCGTCCCTCCGAATAGTACCTCGATAGAATCTCTCGGTAACGGTTTGCGAATTTTCGAGCCGCTTCAAACTCGACGGCAGCTACAATCTTTTTGGCTCCGGCAATTTGAAGAAGAATAGCTCCATCACTATTCAATTCGACAAAAGGCTCTACGACGGGAAAGGTGCTGTTTGATGTTCTCCAAGTCTGAAGTTCGTTTTCAGACAAATAGGATTCACATTCATGAAACATATTAAATTTTGAACGGATATCGACCAATTCAAGGTCGTGCGCTACTGAATCGCTTTTCAGCTCGATTCGATAGTCCTCCCCATTCGATAAGTATGAATCAAAGGATTTCTTCATAAGATGAAACGCTTTCTTTCTAGATGATTCATTGCTGATCGAACCTTTAACGTATTTTTGTCGCTCTAAACGCCAGAGCCTTTTGTATACTGCCGCTTCGCTTTTTTGCTTCCATACGTCTCGATGAATTTGATCAGTCCGAGCTATCTTTGAAGCATGAAGATAGCTAAAAAGATCGATATCGTCCTTTCTTACTGTGACTTGATCTCTATTCCTTCGCATCACTCATCTTCCTTTTTTACAACTTTGTAGATTTCACTTCGGTCAGCTTTTCCCTGTGCTAACTCAAGTTCACCAATCATGGGGTTGAACAGTTTCCGTTCTCCGGCTTTAAATTCTTTTGCAATTCGTTTGCACGCAGCTTTGATTTCTTCTTCTTTTACAAATGCTGCCTGAACGGTGATTTTTTTACTTCCCACGCTCCAAATTCCTCTCCCTGGTATTTCAGGCAGATCGGAAGAGTCTTTATTTCCGAGTACCACCATGCTTCCTTGAAGCGAGTTCGCTCTGAATGCCATCCGTCCCGAAATATTTTCAGAAACGGAGGTAGGAATAACTTGTTTATCTAGTTTCTGTGTTGCAAGGAAAAGATGGATTCCCGCAGCACGGGAGAGCTTTGCTATTGAATCAGCTAACTTTCTAGCCTTCATTGCAGAGGCATAATCATTATCAAACTTGCTCCGATTCATATACAAAACACTCGCCTCGTCAACTGCAACTATTATCAGTTCTTTCCGGTCACGTTTCGGGACAATCTGTTTCAAGCCGGATTCTGCAAGATATTCAAAACGTTTCTTCATCTCTTTCTCAACTTGAGCCAAAAGAGTCACGGCTTCCGGCATGTCTTTTACAATCTTGACGTTGGGGGCGTGTTTGAAATCGATGGCTTCCAGTCCACCTTTAAGGTCAATAATATACATTTGTAGGCTTTGACATGATTCAAGCAGCGACAGGAGGCATCCTTTGAAAAACACAGATTTTCCCGATCCAGTTGTCCCGGCGATCAACATATGAGGGAGTTCTTGTACCTTTTGAGTCACGACTCCTTCCATTGAGTAACCTACATAAAAACTGTCCGTTGGAAGAATTTTCTCCTCATTCAGATCTGAAAGCGTGACTTTCTCAGGGAATTTTCGTTTATTGAATGTGATAACGACGCGCCCCTGATTGATCCCGTGGCGCAACGACTCAATATTCATTTTGAACTGAGCAACAATACGTTCTGAAGCAGAGTTAAATTCGCTGAGACCAATTCCGTTCGCATCGAACTGATATTCGCTACGATAGCGATCCAGCTTCTTACGAGTGATCAGCTTGGGCGTGTCTCCCAGGTTATTTTTCAACCCGGCCTTGAAAAAAAGATTCTGATAGTATCTCCGAATGAATCGCATTCGGTATCCGAAACCTGCGCTAATAAAGAACAGCAGCGTTCCGATGAGAAGAGTGTGATGAACACCGAAGCTGAATTGATAGAACCAATCCATGCGCTCGGCGGTGAAATATTCTGGACTTAAAGAGCGAATAAACTTGAGATGGAAACCATAATCTACAATCCAATGAGTGAGGTAATAGGACAGTGTGACAAATACCAATCCAAGGTGAGGATTCCTCACTGACCATTTCAGAAGTCCCCAGATTCCCATTCCTGAAAGCATCAGGAACTCAGTAAGAGACTCAAAAATAGCGAGTACCGTTTTATCGAATTCGTTCTGAGGTTGTTGAGCAGAACGCGAAGTGGTGTTGCTTCCCTTTTGGGAATTATGTTGGAACATTAATAGATCCCTTGTTTTGAGATAGATATTGATGAGTGCTCTTAGTGTTCAGAGAACTCGTTTTGGATAGGTAGAACTAAGCTTGAAACTGCTATAGAGCGGACTTTATTCCTGCTTTCGCTGCTCCGGCAGCACCACCTCCTGTAGCAGCCGTTAGAGCGGCATTCTTGCCCGCTGTAACGATTTGTGGGGCGCTCTCTTCCTCGCCATCTCGAAGGAAGGAGCCAAACATTCCCCAAGCCAAGACAACCGTGGGAAGAGGCCCAAGTAACAACTGAAGCCAGGAGTAGATTGCATAAAAGTGATACAGCTTGGAGGAAATGAGTTGAGCCGAGTAAAGTGAAATACCGTCATTCAGACGACCAAAGGCAGCCAAGGTTTCCCCGGACAAAGCAATACTTGTCATCAAGTGATACAAAAGCGTCCAGATTGGCGTCCATAAGAGGACCGAAACGTACACGACGTACCATGAGATCAGAACCTTCCACCGCCCAGCAAAAAGTAGAAAGACGAGCCAGGGAAATACTGCAATCAAAAATAACTTTGTTAGCCCTTTGATATGAGGCGCACGTTTCAGAAACTCCGAGAACTTTCTGGCACGCTCCGCCGTAAGAAACGCCCCGACCTGATCAGAGTTTCCAGTGATCGTAAGGAGACCATCAATTGAGAAAAATTTTAACGCTCCAAGAAAGAAGCTCGCAAGTCCACCAGGGGTTTCAGCCCCCTTCGAGATTCCAAGGTGCTTTGATTCAGTTTTTTCTAGGTAATAGCTCGCAAGCTTACTTGAAAGCATATGGTTCCAACTGGCTACCGAGAAACGCCCATCTGAATTGTGGACATATGATTTAATCATGCCGAACTTCTTTGCAGAAGTTCGCATCAACTGGTCCCTAGCTTCCGTCTTCAAATCGAGGCAAGTGATAACCTCACCATCTTCTTTCTGAATCGGAATGAGCTTCAACTCACGATCAATTGCATCATTGTTTTCGCTGAAGAAAGCGTCAAGTTTTGATTCACCTTTTGGTGACGAAATGATTGGAAGCACTTCGCTAAAACATTGTTCCGTATAGAGGTTAATCAATTGCCTCAGGTCCGCATCTTCAATGGTGGAAGAAGCTGAGTATAAGTATGCCTTATAAAATGCCGCGGGTGCCTCAATCTCGGAATTCGATTTCTTAAAGAGTTTGTCCACAATCACGTCCATAAAGTGAGCAATTTCTTCGGCTGATCGAGTTAAGAGAGCAAATGCGAAACTCACCTTGTAAGTTGGCTCAACATTTGGAAGTTTCCCTTTAATGTATTGGTTCTCGCTCCAGGTAACACGCTGGGCGCTCTTTACGCCGATAGGAGAATCTACCTTAAGCAACATTACGCCTAGCAGGAATGAAGCAAGAATCTTTACGAATACGCCTAGGCCCACGCCACGAACGTTAAATCCGGGCATCCGTGACGCGAAGTATCTCCATGCCCCAAGAAGAAAAACGATGCCCAAAATGAGTAGGAGCAATGCTGACAGGACTTCTTGGGAGGTAATTAGCTCAATCGAGGCTTCATGAAGATACAGTCCGATATAGGTGTAAAACGCTTCATAGGCGGTTTGGCTGAACATCTGGGCTCCTTATTTTAGAACAATGGAAGAAATGAGATAAATGACGTTGAGTTGCCGGATACGAGTACACTAGATAAGGTGAGTTGGGTTATTGGCTAACTGAACGTAGCGAGAGCTAAATTCAATTTTTGTCTCGTCTGCGTTTTTGAGTCACGCGATGTTTCGACCCGCATGCCTTTGAACACCATTTAGCATCTGGGCGACCAATGAAAAACTTCTGGCAGGTCTTCAACCGGCAACTCTTTAATGAATCGAAAGCTCCGATGGCGAGCAAATTTGCCACACCATAGGCCACGGAAATCTCGGGGTGATCAATTTCGTCTCCTTTGGCGATTCGACGCCACGAAGGGCGCCCGTCAATAGGAGGCTCAAGAACATGCATGAATCGAACATGGGTGAGTCTTGAGTTTAGACACCTTACTACTTCATTAGTAATGCCTTTTTCCAAAAACAGTTCGAGCCAATCACATGTAAGTGCAGCCTCCAAGTCTCGAACATTTAGCCGCTTCCTGGACCTTAAGTTTTCTATTTTGGCTCTGTTTGCGTTTTGAATCAGGTTTTTCACATCATCACCCCCCCAGCCAATGAGTTCTCCCTTGCTCCAAATCAAAAATCGCTCTTTTTTGCCATGTAACGGCTTTTTCAAAAAATCACCCCATTGAAGGCGTTACGCATTTTATGTGATTATAGCGTTACATCGAAATGCATCTTTTTGCAATTAGGGGGTAGAAAATGAGGTACGCATTAGTGAATGGAGAAATGAGCGAGGCTGAAAAGGGGCTGTCGGGTGATTGCCGAGGATGCGGGATGTCGATGCTGCCCCGGTGTGGAAATGTAAGAATTAGGCACTGGGCGCACAAGGGTAAACTCGTTTGTGATCCGTGGCTGAAGGACAAGACTCAATGGCACGTCCAATGGCAGGATAACTTCCCTAAAACGTGGCAGGAGTTTAGATTTGTTGCAGAGAGTGGAGAGATGCACATTGCGGACGTGAAAACCATTAAAGACTGGGTAATTGAATTTCAGCATTCACCTATTGCTCCGGGCGAACGCCAAGCTAGAAATAATTTTTACAAAAAATTGGTTTGGGTGGTTGATGGTGCGAGACGAAAGAGAGATAAGTCAAAATTTTTTGAATCGTTAAGTAAAGTTGTCGATGTGTCAAATCCACAATCACCTGTGCGTAGAGTTTATCGAGTTTCGTGGAATACTTGGTGAACGATCTATCGAGACCATCTTCAAAAGAGAAAAGAAATCCTTTAGAAGGGACTCCACAAAGAAAAGG
>PBMP01000070.1 GCA_002722705.1 Pseudobdellovibrionaceae bacterium
ATTTGCTTTTTTGAGTACCCATTAATCTTTGCATAGTGAATAAATGATTTTTTCTTTAGTGCTTCAGCATCTGTTTTTTCGTCTAAAGCGAGTCCAATTAAAAAAACTCCAACTCCGAATCCAATTCCGGGTTTTTCATAAGAGTCCATATAAGCACCTCCAAAGCCCAAGCCCGCAAGGACTACTCCGCCAGCGCCGATCACTCCTCCAGTAATATAAAGTCCTATTCTTCCCCCACTATTGACGGTTGTTTTAGGGGCAACAGCAGCTAAGACAATTGCTTCACTTTTTTGAATAGATGCGTAAGAAAGCGTAATACAGAGAATAATTGTAATTAATTTTTTCATGACGAGGTTTTCCTTTTTAAGACCGAGGTCCTGTTTCTTGTTGAGATCTAAAACTTTCTCCTAATATGGTCCTTACGGCATCAGAAGGATTCATTTTTCGAGTTGATTTCTGAATTTCACTCTTTAAATCGTTTAGAGATCCATTTTTGTCGTTTGTTTTTCGATCAGTTAATTCACTAATTTTATCAATTTTTTCATCAGGAACATGTCCGTGATTGTTGATAAAATTTAGAATATCGACAAACTTGAGTTCTTCTCGTGTTGCGCTAAAGAGTTTCATTGCACATTTGAGATTGTCTTTAGTTGTATTTTTTGCCGTCTGAATAACTTCATTTCGATCAATATATTTGTCATATTGTAAGATCGCTTCGAGGGCAAAGATTTCACTCTCATATCTGAGCTCTTCCATGATTTTAGGAATTGACATGATATCAATTCTCCCTCTAAAGACGTACAAGATTTTTTCAAATTGATTAAGTCGTTTATAAGTATCCACTGGTATCGACGTTTTAATTGCAGTTTTTAAATCAATTTTATCTTGTGCATATTCCGCTAGACGTGCAAACGCGACTGCATTAGGGCCTTTGAGTTGCTCTGCAGCTTCTAGACATTCAACAAGAGTTAATCTTCCTTCTGCAGAAAGATAGAATGTTCTTGCCATATCTAAGGTTTCTTGTTTCCAAATTTTAGAAACTTGTCTTTTTAATTTTCTAATTTTTGGTTTTTCATCATAAATGAGTCCAAGTGAGAATGCATCAGCCTCAACATTTAGTTTGAATTTTTGTGCAAGTTTGACTGCTTTTGGAACCGAAATTCCAGAGTTTTTCCCTGTTAAATAAATAAGGTCAAAACGCTTAATCGCATCAGTAGAATTTAGTTTTTTAGCTAAACGCTTAGCTTTTCCAAACCTCATTGATGGGGCTCTGTAAAGGATTTTGATCAAAGCTTCAATTGGAGTTGATCTAGATTCAAATTCTTCTACGAGAAACCGAATTTCTTTATCTTCAGCACGTCCACGAGCAGCTTTTTTCAAACGATTGTAGTAAACTTCTCTCATTAAGAGAGGATCTACTCCCGCGGTCATCCCATCAAAAAGGCGAATGCTTTCTTTAAGATCTCTGCGTGAGTCGTTACTTACCAATGCTGCAACATATTTTACATGTTGAAGTTGAAGGTTCTGAAGTGTTTTTAAAAGAGCGTGTGTTTTTGGATCCTGCATTTCATTAATGATTTTTGATCTCTTTTCTTTTGAAAGATGAACAATGAAATCAAAAACTTTAGGAGTTTGTGAGAAAGCGCCTCTTTGCTCCATGAGAACCCTTTTTTCAGACTCATTTAAAGTTTTAGCAACTTCTATCGCTTGATCTAATGAAACCCCCATTGAAGACTCCATTAAGCTTAGTACAAAAGAAGAAATGCCTTTTTCTTGATTATTTAACTGATCAAGAAGAGAGCGATATGGAATACGAAGCGCTACACTTAAAACTTGACTAAATGGAAGATGTCTCTTTTTCACAAGATCATTCATCACTCGAGGATCTACTTTTTTAATCGCATAGATATATGAAGAAATCTTAGGGTGATTCTTTTTAGAAAGTTCATTGTGAAAAGATTCAACCGTTCTGTTTTTGAGCATTTTTACAAATGATTCTGCTTCATCAAAAGAGATTGATTTTTCTGGCCCTACAATAGAGAGAATCAGATTTACTCTTTTTTCATCAAAACGACTCATCATTTTAAGAATCGAATTTAATGATTTTTTATCGATGTTATACTTTTTTGCTTTTATTAAAGCGATATCGATAAATTCTTCAGGATATTTGGTTGTCATTGACCACTTTATAGATTTAATGGTCTGAGTATCTAGTTGCGATTGAATTTTCTTAATCATTTCTTCAGATAAATCTAAAAACGCTTGACCTTCTTCTGACTTTAAAAAATTAACATCAACTGTAGATAGTAGCTGTTTAAACAAATCATTTGATAAATCTCTTGTTCCAAGAATCTGGATTTTTTCAGATGCGTAATCAAGAGGCGTGGTCATGATAATTGGAGAGCTAGTTGCATCGATGTATCTAACAGAAACATTATTTTCTAATGCTGATATTGCAATGGCGTCAAACGAAGGGGTTGAGGATAAAATATTCGTAAGAGGCGGTTCGTCAGTTAAGATAAACGCAATTCTTTCTTCGTCATCAGGAGAATTTTTAAGCAAGTCGATACACTTCATTGCAGCATCAAAAACGGGTTCAGTGTCCGTTGAATGATCAGAGAAATTCTGAAAATAGTTTTGTGCTTCAGTAATATCCGCTCTTTCAAAGATAGAGGGAAGTTCAGCTACTCCCGAGTTATTTTGACCAATTTCGTACAGAGAGAAGGTTCTTCCTTTTGGAAATCTTTTATTTGTTTCTAAATCAATCTCTTGAAACTGACTAGTGATAAAAGCATAATCATCAGACATAGATCCTGAAGTATCTACACCAAAACAAATATGAGCTTTTTCTCGGACTGGACCAGTTTTCTTTTTTGGTTTTTTTATGGTCTCAGTAATCGCTTCAACCATACTTGTGTATTCTTTTTTGATTTGTGGAAGACCTTCATCTTCTTTTTCAACACAAATTCCATCCGGATCAAAAGGAACAGGAGGAACTGTACCACTTTTGTTTACCCGGTAAAGAAGAGTATTTCTTCTTTTATCTCTTCGAATTTGAGTGATTCCGGTGTCTTGAACAAGTTCTGTGTGTGCAATTACTTGGTCTACATCAGTCGGATCGTATTTAATGGGGCAAATAATTTTACTACTCGCATTCGCAATAGATCCCATGAATAAAGAAGTGATTAATACAATAGTTTTTATTTTCATCATTTTTTCCTTAGAATAGCCCGACTCCGATGAGTCCTTTGAGAATTAAAATTTGTTTTGGTCCATTGAAACGGTGTTCTAGTTTTTCTTCTGCTTCAGTATCAAAGAGGTGCCGGCTAATGACTTCAGCACCAAGATAGAGTCGTTGAGTCACACGGTAGTGAAGTGTTCCCTTAATCTCTAATGATTTGTATTTGAACCGACTCCAGTCTTCGTATGCTTGAGTCTCTGGATTATAATATGCTCCTTTAAATCCAAAGTCTTGATCCTCATCTTCTGGAAATTCTCTTTCGTTAGTTCGATTTGATTCACCAGAAATCTCCACTTGATAAAGGCTTTCTAGTTGAACAGAGAATCGTCGGTATCCCGCTCGGAGTCGACCACCTCCACCTCCACCGACACGATAGACTCCAAGAGTGGAGCTTCCAAGTGCAGTGAGTACAAGGTATTTTCTTGAGTGATCATTCGTGTCTTTACAAAGAAGTCCAAATTCATACCGGGGGTGAAGAGCAGTGGCACTTTGGGTGCCTGATTTTCTTTTTCTAACAGAGAGGGTTTCATAAGAATTTGCAGAGAGATCAAATTCAATTTCACCCCCTGTGATTCCTTGGCAAGCCATTCCCCATTGTGAAAACGTATAAGAAAGATTGTACCGAGCATCCACATCAAAACTAATCGGGTATTTTGATTGAGTCACTGGACCGAAGCTAAGATCGGCTCTCACATCGACTTCTTGAGAAGCTCCTTGGTTTAAGCCAGGTTGATCAACACCAGTTGGTATCTTGTAGTAGAGAAAAGATAGGCCCGCAGTTCCACCATGAAAATTTCCTAATTTTCTATTTTGATGAATATTTTGCTCATCAGAAGTCCAGATAGATTTCCCAGCGGTAGAGAGAATAAGATTTCCTCGATGATTAAGTCCATTTGGAAGTTGTCTTCTAAAATCAAAGTTCTGATTTTTTCTTTTTAGTTTTTTATTTTCTCTTGCTTCTTTTGCTATTCTTTTTTCGTAAGTTTTTTGGGCGTCTGTTTTTCTGTTTTTTCTTTTTTTGAGTTCTTCCTCAGTTTCCTTTTTTGCCTGAATCTCTTCTGTCGCATTTGCATTTTGGTCTCTTAAAGATTCCAGTTCTAAGACTTGTTGATCAAGGTCTTCTGGGTTAGCAAATGCCGAAATTGATAAAATCAATTGAAATGCAATGAGAAATGATTTTGTTTTATATGTCATTTCGAACTTCCTTCCGAGTATATTTGATTACAAAGTCGAGTTGCCTGTTCTTCAGAGAGTTGAGAGAGAGGATCATTTTTTCTCATAAATGGACTTTTTTGAGTCCACATATTGATACATCCTTTACGGATGCCACATCGATCGATTCTTTTTGCGATTGTTGTTTGAATAGATTCTTCGTTAAAAATTCCTAATCCAGAACACAAAGAACTAATGGTATACACGCGGTCGTTAAAAATTTGGGCTTTTGAACAAGATGGGTTGTATAGGGGGGTATCATTCTTTCGAGAAGCTCGTCTTTTTTTCCTGAAATGTTTTATAGGATAGGTGTTGTGTTTTATTGCTTTGAGATTACCAATTCGGGCAAGATGAAAAATTTCATGAATCAGAGATTCCCAAAGTGGTTCTGTCTCAATTGGATTTAGACCCATGTGGTTCAGTTGAGCATAGGTGAAGGTTTTTTCAATTTCGTGAACAGAAACAAAAAGCATATCTTGAGTCGCTCTTTTGTGAGAATCGAGGTAATTTTTAAAATCAAAAGTGGGAGCGATTTTTCGTGCAGTAAAATTTGAGACTCTTGTATTTTTTCGCAGAACAAAGGCCAATGCATTTCTTTGGATGTCCGTTATTACTACACGGACCCCTTCCAAAGAGTCTCTCCAAAGCTGAGCCCAGTCTTGTAGGTCAGGGTACTTTTGTGCGCAAGTTTCAACGGTTTGAATTGCTATACCCATTTCTTGAAAAAAAAGATCTTCGGTTAGATTTTGACCGTGTGAAATTTGAGAGAGGAGAGTGGGAATTATAAAAAAGGGAGTGAAAAATAGTTGTCTGGTATTTGTGAGAAACAATTTCATAAACACTCCAAAAGTAACGATTTAAAGTACTGATGCAGCGCACTATAGTGATGTAAAAGGCTATTCTCAAGTTTTATTTTTTATTGAATTCTTTATTTGTTTACAAAAAATAGAGTAAAAAAATCAGCTTAAAAAATAAGAAATGAACACTGAAAGCATTTTTTTTCTTTTTAACTAAAATATATTCGTTTAGAGGCTATTTTAGTCCGACTCAAAAAGTAAGTTTAAGTGGAGCGATTGTTTTCAAAAAAAAGTATCTGATTTAAAACATCTGATTTTAAATGACCTTTTCAACCATTAGTTTTTTCGATTTTTGTAAATGTCCTTCTTCAATGAGATCAGAAGATAAAATGATTTCATCTTCGTTTCCTTCGTGAATCGATTCAATTTTCGCATGAAT
Organism: Pseudobdellovibrionaceae bacterium; assembly: GCA_002722705.1. Taxonomy (GTDB): domain Bacteria; phylum Bdellovibrionota; class UBA1018; order UBA1018; family UBA6935; genus UBA6935. The sequence goes on from PBMP01000070.1 coordinate 5,690, forward strand.
TGATTTGAGTCCACCTAACCACCACCGAGAGTCAGACACATAAAGTAAATCTCCTTTTTCAGCACAAAGACGTTCAAGAGCTTTTTTATGAAGAGAGAGGGAGGGACCTGATCGATAAGTAACGAGTATTTTTTCTCCTGGATATTCATCGTTTGGTTTTCCACCTTTGAAGATCCATTTTCCTTCTTCTAAGAAATCAATCACAAGTCCTTTGAGGGATTCATCCGATTTTGGGGTAGTGAGATAGCTTACGACTATTCCAATCATGAGAGCGACGAGCATTCCAAAAAAGGATCGCATAAACTTATATTCACCTTCGGGAGATATTCCATGAGCAATGGGTTCAATCATTTCAGGAAAAAAAACCGAAACTCCAATCATTAGACTTCCTCCAACTAATGTAATGAACGCGGCATTTGGAGTAAAGCGTTTCCAGAAAACAGAGAGTAAGATCACTACGACCATCGCAGGAGTCACCGTTGCGATAAATTTTCCATGAGCAACATAGATTGATTTTTCTTGAGCAAAAAGAGGAACTAGAAGTACTCCAATGATACTTGCTCCAATCGCAGTCATTCGAGCGACTTTTAGGTAATGACTGTCTTCTTTGTTCGGAGCGATAAAAGGTTTCCAGATGTCATTTACAAAAATAGCAGAAATCGCGGTGATCAACGTATCTATCGTACTCATAAGTGCTGCTGTGAGAGCTGCTAAAATTAAACCAAACACCCCAGGTTGGGTGAGGCGACTTGCGACTTCCATAAAGATTTGCTTGGGATTGACATCTTTTGGCAGAAGTCCATAAGTAACCATGGATTGTCCTAACCAACCTGAATTTGCAATCGCAAGAGAAGCAAGTGGCATGAGGATGATGACGACTGCAAAGAGTGCTTTTGTGCCATCACGTGGTGTTTTAACACTCATGAATCTCATCATCACCCCTTGATTCATAAAGTAAAAAGCAACGCTGCTCGCAAGAGCATCTTGCCAAAAAATTCCCACAAAATTAAATTGGGAAGGCTTGTTGAACTGCGCAAGAGGAAAACGATGATGAAAGGGAAGTCCATTCCATGCGTGCTCTACTCCTCCTAGTGCATCTAATCCAAGATACAAAAGTGAAAGTCCTGCAGCTAAAAGAACAAAACCCTGAAGTAAATCAGTCATAATGACAGACGTTTGTCCTCCAGCATGCATATAAATTGCAGAGACTACGGCAATTCCAATGACAATTGTATATAGGTCCATTCCAACAAGAGGCTCAAGAGCAATACCGAGGGTATAGAAATTGATCCCAACATATCCAATCATATAAATTAAAATTAAAATTAAAGCGACGATTCGGGTTTTTCGATCAAATCGTTTTTCAAAGTATTCAGGAATTGAGGTAACTCTTCTGAAATAAATAATTGGAAACCATCCTAAAATAAAAAAAGGCATGATTAACCAGTCATTTAAATAAGTCATTGAAGAGGATAATCCATATTTAAACCCTGCAGTCGAATATTTCATAAAGCTGTAAGAGCCAACGACAGTTGCTACACAGCTCATCGCAATTAACCACCATGAGAACCTTTGTCCTCCAAAAAAGAAGTCTTTTGTGGACTTTGTGTAACGTCCAAACCATGCTCCGAAACCGAGTACGGCAATGAAATAGACAGCCATTACAATAAAATCAAGAGAAGTCGCAGTCATGTTAAATCCTTTAAGATGTTATTTGGCTAGAAATCGCATACCAATTCCAGAGCCCTTGTAAAATGGCATAAAAAAGAAGGCCACCAATGAGTCCTATAAGAATCAGACGATCTTGAGTACGGTTGAGTTTTAAGACTCCTTTTTTGATTCCAAGATAAACTGGAATTGAAAAAAGAAATCCGCCGACTCCATAGAGATAAAGATAAGAAATCCAGTGTTCCATGAGTTACTCCAAAGATTTTAAAAAAAGTTCTAAACTGTCACATCCTTTTTTAATTTGAGGACAGTGTTTTTCTACAAAAGCCGAATCAAGGGAATTCGCTTGAAGAGCGCTTTTGAAAACATTTGCACCATTATAGTCAACTGTTGCGACTCGTACAGCTAGCATTTCGTTAGGACAGTAAAAATCACTTGCTGGAAGGACTGCAATCCTACAGCTTTTTAAAAGTGCGTGGCAAAGCTGATTTGAGTTATAAATTCCAATAGATGCGAGTTTTTGTCTGAAGGGTTCAAAGTTTGGAAAAAGATAGAAAGCCCCTTCAGGGAGAGGGCAAGTAAGGCCCATGTCTGTAAATCTTGTATGAAAATATTCTCCCATCACTTGGTGGATAGAAGTACACACCTGAGCGTATTCTCGGATGTCTTTGTTATTCTGAAAACCCGGAATCGCTGCATATTGGATAGGAGCACTAACGGCACTAAATGTTTCACTCACCATTGCACAAAGAGTTTTGACAACAGAAGCCATTGATCCTGGAGCGGCTAAAAAACCAAGTCGATATCCTCCAGCAGAGAGACCTTTGCTCAGTCCTCCGGTAACGATCGTTCTTTCTGGACAGTATCTTGAAAAACCTTGGTATTCTCTTCCAGAGAAATCGCAAAGAGCATAAATTTCGTCAGAAATCACAATCACATTGTGTTCTTTGCATATTTTAGAAATTTTTTGAATTTCTAAGTCTGTGTAAACACTTCCAGTAGGATTATTCGGGTTGTTGATAATTAAAACTTTTTGAGATTCTGATTCTAATTTCTTACAAGTTTCAAGGAATTCTTCAGGTTGTAATTTGTAGCCATGCTTTTCTTGAGTTTGGATGGGAACTACTTTCTTCCCACGAATTTGAGCTTGTGGGCCATAACTCACCCAGCTCGGAGCGGGGATTAAAAGAGGCCCTTCTAAAATAAATAATGCTTGAAAGATAAGTTCCTTGCTTCCAGGTCCGATGAGAATATGGTCCGGGTGAAAAGAATAACCGTATTGCTGATGGTAAAAGTCACTAATCGCTTCTCTGAGTTCTAAGAGTCCTAAGGTCGGGAGGTATTCTTTGTGATGGCTTGCTTTTTTGAGTGCATCTTGAATGGATTGCGGTACTTCGAAAGGAGATTGACCAAACCCCCAGTGGTAAACTGTTTCTCCTTTTGACCTCAGTTTTTTAGCAGTCTGATTAATAGCAAGAGTCGCGGATTCTCTGAGCGAAAGAATATTGGGGTTTAAAAGGGTGGGGGTGCTATTCATGAAAACCTCTCGTTGAGACTTCGTTCTAAGGGAGATGAGGTTCAATGTCAAAACAAAGGGGGGCTTAAATAAAATGAAAAGAATTTTTTATAAGTTATTGAAATAATTTAATAAATTAGCGTTTATTCAAAAAAAGGAAGAGAGAGCGCTCTTCCTTGATTTAAGAATTCACTCATCATGTCTTCTGCTGCAATAGAACAAGAAAACGAGTTTTGTAATGAATAGAGCTTTATTGGATTATTGACATGAGAGAGTCGTTCGCAGCCTTTTTGTAAGAGAGATTTTGGAAGGTCGGAATGAACCGGAATGATTGGAATCAGCGTATTTTCATTCTCTATTCCCGTAATTAATCCACCCCACACATAAGAAAGATAAGCACTCGCTTCTCGTTGATAGGTTCCATCAGAGTTTGCATCACATCCTGAATGAACAGGGCTATGACAAACGGCCTCTGCAGAAAGACCTTTGGCAGATCGCTCAGCGTCGGTACATATTCGGTAGTCTCCAGGTTGTACAATTGTTTCTTCAGGACGGTCTCCTTGAAGAATGACTTGGTACGGAGATCCAGGTAAAATTGAACTTTCTCTTTGGTAGCATCTTTCATGTTCTGATAAAAAGTGAACAAGTTCATGATAGAGAGAAATGGAAAGAATTCCTCTATTTTTAGCGCTTCTTTCCCTTCCTCCGAAGTTCTGTCCGAAGTAAAAATTTCCGTCGACTGTTTTTGCTTCTGCAAGAGCGGTAACGAATTGAGAGTCATAAATCAATCCAGCATTTTTTACTCTCTTACAAAAAAGATTTACTATTTTTTTGTTATAGTCACTTGGAGTGAGTTTTATATCTGAAGAACGAGGAGACTCTTTAAAGTGTTCACCTTCATAGGATTCTGGAATTTTAGGGTAATCTAAGGTTTGACCGTTGATCGTGAATAAACTTTCATTTGGAGTGAGATAAAAGGGATGAAAAAAAAGCGTTTGAATTGCCACGAGGAGGTTTTCAAATGCTTGCTCTGCAAATGGATCTCCTTGATCTTGATGAAGCTTAAAGGATTCAAAGTTAAAGTCAATTTTTTCGATGAGTTGATCTTTGCATTTCTGAGATAACAAAATAGGGTCGTCTCGATTGGGATCGAAGTGTTCCGGGTAGTTACATTCCTTTACGATTGGAAGCCATTCTTCTTCTATTAAGTTGAAGTCTTCATCAATGAAAAGACATGCTGAGGTAAAAGAGAAGGGATCAGCGCTGGGGCGATCGCAGCCCATCGTGATTAGAGTCAGAAAAAAAGAGATAAGAACAAATTGCATCTTCATAAAGGGTATGAGGTTTATAGCATAAATACCTGATTGAAAAAATACGTTTTTATGATTGTAACTGATTGAAAATAAACAATAAGTTTGAAATCTGTTTTATTTTAGTAAACAAAAATGTTTTCTTTAGTAGGTTCCTTTAGGCGAAGCTCTTGATGTTCATTCAAGGACAATTTCTGAGGATTTAAAGGGAGATAAATAGAGCAACAAGAGGGGGGGGGGCGTAAATTTTAAAGTAGTGTGATTAGATATGAGTAAAAATATTTATATTAAGATATTGAAGTTATTAGGTTAAATAAAAATTTGATTTGCTTTTTTGTGGTTAAGTTTACTAGTTGATATTTTTGATCCAATGCATTATTTGTAATGGAATTCGCGTTGAATTTAGAAAGGCGATACCATGAATTCAAAAATTACTTCATCAACATGGAAAAATATTTCACTGCATGCCGCTTTAACTGTTGCTGCGACAGTTGTTTCTAGTGCATCTGACGTTTCTGTTAATGCTACTTTACAATCACTCAATCAAAAAATTAAAATTGAAAAAAATGCGGAGATTGTTGCTGGTGGTATAGAAAAGTCTAAGCCTTGCATTGGCAAACCTTCTTTGCATGCCTAAAAACCAATCTTTAAAAAATATTCAAGACTTCAGAAATTATTGGAATAAGGAATTTCAATTTGCTGGAATATTCAGTACTCTTGAACGAATTTTTCGTAATGAGTTTTTAGAGATTATTGAAAAGAAATTTGTTCAAAAGTCTAATCTTTCTGGTGAGTTCTTTTTTTTGAACTGTCGTGAATTAGCTCGTTTTTTGTATCTTTCAATTAGAAACGATAGTGGGATTTTTTTTTCCGGAAATGAATGTATTGATCAGCTATGGCATGCGTTAATTCAAGAGACCTCTCTGTATAAAGAGTTATGTGACCGTCTATGTAATGGCAGGTTTCTTCATCATTCTGGTATCACTCTCGAAGATTATACATCTACACATACTCCTGAATATGTTCGTGAAGAGCAATTTTCATGGATGGCAAGTTATTATAGTCAATTCGGAGATTTTGATGTTTTTTGTTTTGAAAATTTATTTACTCTCAGAAGTATATCGGAACTTCTAGAGACAAGTGATCTTAATCAATTAAATCAGGTTGCAAAGAAGCTCGCTGCGGATGCTTCATCGTTCGATAATAATATAGAGTCTATATTTTTAAATATAGAACAGCTTACCCCGATTCAACTTGAAGATCCGTATACACTGATATCAATAATAAAAAACATTCACTCAAACATTGTTTCTTCCGGTTTAATATTACCAAGCTTGTCTATCTTAGAGCAGTGTTATTCAATTTCAAGTGGGCTTGGGTTTCTGTATTGGCAGCACTGTGCAGCGGTTGAACGTCTTTTGAATTCTAAAAACTTTAAAACTATTGATACTCAGTTGTATGAAGATATTCTGAGTGGGAAAGAATTAATAGGATTGGGGACAACACATCTCGTAAATAGACCTGGATCTTTAAAAGTTTCTAAGAAAAGTAGTGGTTACTTATTAAATGGAGTAATACCTTGGGTCAGTGGTTTTGAACTTTTTAGTCATATTATTGTTGGATTTCAATGGAATGAGGAGTTTCTTTTTACATTAATTGCTATTCCAAAAAATATATTTGATTCTGAATTTAACTCTTTGAATGTTGAGTATAAAGATTTATCACATTTTAAAGGGACTTCTTCGATACAGTTAGAATTAAAAAATCATTTTGTTTCTTTTGATTCTGTTCTCAATTCTGCTTCCGCCAATGTGAAGTCTCAGTATATTTGTCCTGAGTTAGGATTATTAAAGAGAAGTATTTCATTACTTGATATAAAACAAAAAAAACTAAGTTCTGATGTAAGAGCGGAGTCTCTTAGAAATGTTATTGAAAAGTTAAAAAAGAACGAATTTAAATTAAGAAAAGAAAGAGATGAATATTTAGAATTAAAAGATGAGCGTAATGCAGTAGTTGAAATAAACTTAAGATCTAAAATGAGAGCAAATTGTTCTTTCGCTGCTTCTTTACTTACATATACTGCAAGTGGCTCTGATTTATCGCCTCAGTCTAAGTTTATGCATGCAGTAAATGACACTGGAATTATTCATTTTACCCCAAAATCCGATGAAGAATTTACTAATTTACTTAATTTTAATATCTAGTTTCATTTTTATAAATGATGTCTATTCAGGAATAAAAAATGAAAAAGTTTTTTTAAAATACTGTGTTCCCGGAATAAAAATAAATTTTAATCCATTTCGTCAAATCACTCAAGGTAAAGAACTGGCCATTTTTTCTCCTTTGATGAAATCAATGATATCAAAATCAAATTCTTCCGAAGGAATTATTGATAAATTTCATTTCGATCCAATAAATAGTATTTTTACAGGTCATGTATCTGATTATGCACGTTTTAATGATGGAACACCTGTCACGGTTTACGATGTTGTCTTTTCTATTGTTGAAGGATTTAAATATCGTCCTTTAGGGCATCAACTTACTCTCAAAGATGAGAAGGGGTATAAGCATAAAAAGTGGTATGAATCTAAATCAATTAGATTTTTAAATTCAAATAAATTTTCTATTCAATTTAAAAAGTCTTCCAAAAATATACAAAAATTACTTTTAAATGCTTTGGAGTCGGGGTCTATGGTAAATCGCATATGGCCAGTAAAATTGAAGAAATTAAATTTTGATTTACCTAATAGAGTAACATACAACGATGTTCCTTTTCGTTATAAAGTATTTAAAGAAAATAACATTACATACTTTAATGTTGGGAATTCTTATATAAGAATCACTAATGAAACTCCCTGTCGAGATCCTGATTTGACTTATTATCCAGATTATGACCGTGTGAGTACTGATCAGTATGAATTTCGTCATGGATATACACATCCAGCGATGGTATTCATGTTGATTAATCCAAAAAAAATATCATCCATTGATAAGCGTAAAGCAATTGGATCGTGGTTTCGTTGGGCGTTTTCAAGTCTTTCTCCCCCATATGGATTTACTTCTTCTAAAGCCTTCTTTTTAGAGACTGAACCGGGATGGGTAAATAACCTTGAATGGTCGACCTTAAAAACTAATATTCCTTCTGAATTAAAAATAGTTATTGATGTACCTACTTCTCGTTTTATTATTAAGTCATTTAACAATAGATATGGAAAAAATTTTAAAATAATTAATAGAGATAATCTTAAAGATAATGATTTTGATGTAGAAATTTTAATGACTCGAATTGATAGAGGACATGTTCCATTTCTTAATCATATTTTGAGATGGAATAATCTTTCTAAATTAATTTCTTACGATAAAAATCTTCATTCAATATTAAAAAAATTTGAATCAAATGCGGCTACAATAAATCCTTTAGAACGAAAATATCTTTACCGATTTCAAAAAATTGCTAGTGAATCGTTTGTATTAGTTCCATTGGGGCGCCGAAAAGGATATGCTTTTTCAAGACGAAACTCTCCTGTTGTTTTGACTATTGATAAGTTTGGTGATCTTTCTTTTGTTTTAAGGTCTATAGTAAAGGAATCTTTATGAAGCTTATTACGATGGAAGAGATAAAAAGAAATGTAACTATCACTTTATTTTCTTTTTCGTTATCAGTCATGATTATTTTATTTTTTCTTGTGGCTTATTTATTTAAAGATTTGGAATTAAAGTCATTAAATGCTTTAAGTTCTTCTGTTTTTTCAGGTCCTATAATTAACTTTTCCTATAATTCACAAGAATTTTCTCAATTTCAGTTAGAACAGTTAATGACAGAAAATCAATATGGAACAATTGATGTAAAGTCAATATCAGTTTTTGGTGGAAAAAATTCGAAAGTTAAATACTTAAGTTGGAACTCAAAATCTAAGTTTGACTCTTTTTATTTATGTGATGCGAGTTATTCTAGAAATGTACAATCTGAACGTGATATCTATCCTTTTAAAATCAATATTAATTATAATAGATGTGCATTTGCTCTTGAGCACTCTCTTGCTTGGGGTGTTGTTTTTTTTATAGTATTTATTTTTATTATGTTATTTTTCATTTTTTTAAATTTTTCTTTAAAACCAATATGGAACTCTATTGAGTGCTCTCAAAAAGTCCTTTCTTCTCAAGGTGATTCTAGCTGTAATGGTATTGAATTTTTACCAATACTTCGATTGCTAGAGCTTGCAATGAAAAACAATGAAAATACTAGAATTTTAGAGATGGATAGAGTTTCTCGTCAGATTTTACATGACATCAAATCACCTCTTGCGACCTTAAAGGTTTTAAATCGAATGATATTGTTTACAGATGAGGAACATTCAGAAGCTTTGGCTCAAGTAACTCGAAGAATTCAAGCTATTACAAATTCACTTAAGTTTTCTTTAAGAAAAAATATACAACACCAAGAGCTTTTATCTAAAAATAATCAAATTAACTTTTATAATTATAGTCCAATAGATACTCTGGAATCAATTATTTTAGAGAAAAAAATTGAATACAACGAATATAAAAAACTTAAAATTTCTTCTCTATTTGAAGGAAAAAAGATTTTAGTCCAGACTTTGTTAGGTCAATCAGATTTTGAAAGAATTATTAGTAATGTTATTAATAATTCCATTAGAGCTATGAAAAACATTGGAATGGTTAGAGTAAAAGCACGGTTTGATTTCAGCGATCCTAAATCAATTAGATGTTTTATTGAAATCTTAGATGATGGACCCGGATTTTCTCAAAAGGATCTTTCGTTTATTGGAACGCAAGGGTATTCTCACTGGAATGATAAATTAGATAAGGGTGAAGGATTAGGGCTTTTTGATGCAATTGAAAAGTTAAAATCTGCAAATGGAAAAATTTTATTTAAGAATAATGAAATAAATCTTGGGGCGAGTGTGCAGATTTATTTTCCAGTAGTACTGACTGAAAAAATAAATATCGCCGACGGTTTTAGATTTTTAAGTCCTTAATTTCTTTTATTTGTAGTTAAAAAATAAATGTAAATGAAGTAATCAAAATTGAAAAACAAAGACCGATTCTTTTAGGAGAAGCTCTTGATGTTTATGTAGGGGCAATTTCTGAGGATTTAAAGGGAGATAAATAGAGCAACTAAAGGGGGAGCAAATTTTAAAGTAGTGTGATCAGATATTAGTAAAAAATATTTAGACCTTGTCGGATAAATCGCGTAATGGCAGAAGGAATCTCGGAGAAGGTATGGAGTTATGCCATCTCTCTGACGGACTTTCTAAAGAACTTATTTTATTGAGCATCTGATTTGGTTTCTTGATTGGATGGTACTCAGATGTAAGAATAGAGGAAGCAGTAGTGTAAATACGTCGAATTGCTAAGGAGAGCTCGATGAGGAAATTGATTTATGTATTGGTTTTTGTATTGACTTCCGGATGTGAAGTGGACCCTAGTTTTGATTCGTCCAACGCAGATTCTCCTGAATCGAATGAAGAATCAACCTATTTTCCTACAGACGGCCTACCGACTTCTAAGTTCAGATGCTGTCCCAAGTTTACCGAAGAACAGCTCGCTCAACAAGCTGAAGATGGAGAGAACTATGCTTGTAACTGGAAAGGTTGCCGAACCTCGAGTGCAACTCAAAAAAACGAGATGGGGCAGGTGATCGCAATTTCATGCATAGATTCCGAAGAAAACGATTACGTTCTAACTCGTTGTGATAATTGTATCTGTAACGATGGCTCCACTATCATCGGCCAATGGAAAGACGGGATTCCGACCTTTCATTGTAGTGGTGATGCATTCTCTGTCGAGTCTGGTGGTTCTTGTGGAAACCCAAATTGCGAAGCGCTTTGTGGTGACTGATTCGAGCTGCAGTTCGTTTTGAATCGATCAATATTTGTAAGTCAGTCGACGTCTTTCTTAAATTCAAATTGAAAATAAGATTTATAAAGTTAAGATTTTTAATAAAACGAATTCTGTTCGTCAGAGAAAGGGTGGAAATCTTCGCTTTACGGGGAGTTACATCAATCCGTTGCACTTCAGGCCCGAATCCGGGGGATCTTTAAATTAACTTATTGAAATTATTAATATATTTATTTTATTTTATTTTTAATATATATTGTATATAATATAAAAGTGGCTATTTGGAAAATTTATGAAGCTAAAACTGTTACTAAGGATTTGAGAAAGTCTCCCGAATATATCCAGAAAAAATATAAAGCGTGGATAGAGATTATAAAAAACGGTGGATTTTCAAATTTGAAAAACTTTCCAAGTTTGTACGTGACCCCCATTTGAAGTGGACACCTCCTTATTAGGAGGAAAAATGGAAAATCAACGACAACAAATCAGTGTAGAGAGAAAAAAGTTCATACTTAATAGACACTTACGTGGAGG
>PBMP01000071.1 GCA_002722705.1 Pseudobdellovibrionaceae bacterium
AGTGTCTATTAAGTATGAACTTTTTTCTCTCTACACTGATTTGTTGTCGTTGATTTTCCATTTTTCCTCCTAATAAGGAGGTGTCCACTTCAAATGGGGGTCACGTACACAAAGTATTGACATATAACCCTGTAGTCATAAGTAAGATGATAGGTAGATTAAGGAGCCAGACTTTATTCTTCACTTAAGTCTTATCGGATAAAACAAATGAAGAATTGATTTTTTAAGTTTATTTATGATTTAGTCTTTTTAAATAGTCTAAAAAGAGAGTTCGATTTTTTTTAATTGAAAACACTCCAATATGGGGTGTGTTTTTTAATTCCCAAAATTCTTTTTCTTTAGACTTAGAAAGATAAAAGAGTTCATTTCCATTTTCAAAAGGAACGATAGGATCCTCTTCATCATGAATAACAAGAAGTTTTCCTTTGTATTTTTTTAGGGATTCAGAGGTTTCGTATTTATCACTCACTAGTATGTATGAAAAAGGATGGATGATCCATGTCCACCACTTTTGTTGTAAGTTTCCAGATGCAACTTGTTGATAAGAGTAAAATGTTGAATCCAAAACAATAAGTGAAGGATTAATTTTTTCAAACCCAAAGAGTTCAGCTGATTTCATAACAAGTGCTCCTCCAAGGCTTTGGCCAATTAAAATCAGAGGGCTTTTGGGTGAGTTTTTTTTATGAAGTAATAATCCTTGTTTAATTCCGGCAATACCATCTTCGATGACGTCATCAATGTTTGGTTCACCTTCAGAACCACCATAACCACGGTAATCAAAAGTAAAAAGAGCATATCCGTGTTTAATTAACCAAAGTAAACTAAGCGATTGTGAGCTTATGTTTTGAGAGTTTCCGTGAAACTGTATAATTGTTCCTTTAATTTTTTTTTCTTTTGGTTTGAAGTACCAACCTAAAAGTTTGGTTTGGTCTTTTGAGTCAAAATAAATGACTTCAGGTTTGAAATTATATTTTGATGGATTTGAATAAAGAATTCGGTCTGGTTGAAAAAAAAGAGAAGTGCAGGAAGTTAAAAAAAGAAGAAGGAAACCAGTTAAAAACTGGCTTCCTTGCTTTAATTTTTGTTTAAAAATTAAAGAACTGAACAATTCAAGTCACTAGATTGAATTTGAGTTCTAACGTTTTGTAGCATTTCAGCTGCTGAAGTTTGGTATGAAGGCATGATTGCGTTATAGTTTGCTTTTGTCATTGCACCGAAAGACGCTGCATCTGCACAACCCAGAGTTTCTGCAAAACTTACAAGGTATTCACCATTACCAGTAGCTAACTCATCAGAAAGCATTTCGAAGTTTGTTTCTGCGTATACAGCAGCTTCTTTTTGCTCATTCTTAGTAATTTTGTGTTTATCGCAACCAATTGTTCCAGTTGTCATTCCAAAAGTTGGAGGAACGAAAGAGTTTGTTGTTCCACGAGTAGCTGTAGCGAAAAGACTCTTCTTTTGAGTGACTTGCCAACCTAGGCCACATCCGTCTGATCCACCTCCTTGGATGTCTCCGCCATCTTTAGCAAATGCTGGAACAGTCATAATAAATGCAACAAGTTGCATCAAAAGTGCAATATTTTTCATATGGTTTTCCCCTTTATGAATTGGTTTAATTGTATCTAAAAAATTTATCAGAAATTGGCTGAAGGTCTACTTAGAAATAGAAATGAGCTTGAATTTTCCACTGACGATTGAAGGTTCCTTGGGTGCTTCCTGGGACCCATGCTTGATACTCTGCCCTGATATCGCTCCACGCATTAAAATGGAGGGATTGTGTAAAGGAGATGGGGAAATAGAATAAAGGTCGATTTCCTTGGAATAAATCAGACTGAGCTCTTAGATCAGCACCTATCTTATAAAATGAAGCAGGTGCTGCAAGTGCCAAAATTCTGATACCAGGACCTCCTCGAACTTTTTCAGGTAAGGACTTGCCTGCTTCAACTCTGAGGGTACCTAATAAAGCAGTTGTAAAGTTCATGGGTTCAGTTCGGAAACTCAAGCCATAACCTCCTTCAAGCTGAAAACGAGTACAGTCAATACAAAGATCATCTTTAGGGGTAACAAGAGCAGCTTCAGCGGCCCAAGAGGCACTTTTTTTAAAGCGAGTCCACGGAGTGAGACTGGTGATTCTAAAGAATTGAAATCTTTCTAAATTCAGTGCCTGTGAGTCAATGTCGTATCTTAATGTGACCCATGGAAAATCAATTTGAGTGAAGGGAAGGTAACCTAAATCTCTGTTGTAAAGGTCGTGATATGCAAATTTTAAGTGAAAATCGATGAAGTTAAATTGATTTGTGGAGCCGTAACCTATTCCAAGACGATAGGGGTGATGTCCAAAATCAGGTCTTCCATTGTGAGTGAATTCAATTTTTTTTGCTGTCGATTTTATTTTACTTATTTGGACTCTTATTTTTTGAACTGTCTGTTGATCCTTTTTTGAAAATTTTTCTTTTTGGTCGAGTCTTTGATATCTAAAATATTCGATCAGAGCCTGTAAGAGATCTGGGTCATTAAGACTTAATGGGTCTGCTTTATATTGAATGACCTCTTCAAATAGATTTTTTTGTGAGTCACTTAAAGAGTCAATTCTTTGACTAACTCGTCTTCCTAGTGAAGGTCTAAAGTGAACTTTTGATACCGCTCCTTTCTGGTTGGTAAAAGATTTGACAGATTCTCCAGGAATGACGTGAAGACCAAAATTTGTGACATTCCATTCAGGCTTTACTGCTTCTATTGCAGCATTGATTTGGTACGAGCAGTTTTCATCAAAAAAATAGTAATCAAACCAGGTTGTCGTTTCTAATTCCCAAAGGTGGAGTATTAAGAGTTCAATTTCTTCTGAGTTGAGATTGAGTTCGTACTCCCAGAGATCTCTGTTTTCAGAAAAGTTGTACTCATTTACTTTTACATAGTAGGGAAGGACAGAATAGTATCCCCGGTATCCACCCATTAGTCCCATTAACATATAAACGGCTCCATCTTCACCTTTAGGGACAAAAGCACTATAGCTGATTCCAATATCGAGGAGTTTTGTTTGGTGATTGGATTTTATTCTGAGAAAGGTATGCCCGAACATTGATCCTGGGTTTTCAGGGTAAGCAGTTGAGTAAATCAAAGAAATAGAATCTGTACTCATTCTCTTTTTAAATTCATTCAGTTGTTTACATTGAGTGTTTTTGAATTTTAGACCTAGTTTTTTTTCGATGAATTTTTTTCTAGCAGGAAATGCGCATAAAGGAGTCTGTTTGAGTGGTCCTATGATTTTTTTGTTTTCTTTTAATGCATCGATAGTTGCTACGAGCTCTTTAACGGGATCAGATCGTCCTTCGTCAGAAAAAAAGAAGTCACCTCCATCAGCTAAACTTCTTTCTGGAAAAATAAAAAAACGTTTTTCATAGTGTAGAAGATTTTTCCATTGTTTTGAGTTTCCTAAGTTTTCTATTGTCGATTCTGCTGAACAGAGAATTGAAAAAAAATTGAAAACCAAAAGTGCAATTTTCATAATTGTTTCTTTCTATAAAAGCCAAATAGAATGGTTGCAGCCATTAAACCCCAGAAACCAAAAAATGCAGGGGATGATGTGTCATGAAAATCAAGACCAGGAAGGTGAAAACCTTCTAAGATCAGTTTTATTCCAATCCATAGAATGAGGAGGTAGGCGGTTTTTTCAAAGTTAGGAAATTGATCTAAAAGACGAATAAAATAAGACGCAGCAAATCTCATTAGTAAAACACCTAGGAACCCCCCAGTAAAAACAATCCAAAATTTAGGGGTCAATGCGACTGCTGCTAGAATTGAATCTATTGCAAAGGCAATATCAGTGACTTCTACGAGAAGGATTACTTTCCAGAAAGAGGCTGTATTTGTTTCTTTGTGTTCATCTTTTTTTTCTCCAAAAAGTAAACTTTTTAAAGAAATAAAGATGAGGTAGCTTCCCCCCGCATATTTTACCCAATTGAGTTTGATGAGGTATGCGGCTAACCCAATTGCAACAAATCTAAAAATAAAGGCGCCCACTAAACCGTAACTGAGCGCTTTTTGTTGTTTTTCTTTCGGGAGTCTTTTTGCCAGTAGAGCAAGAACGAGGGCGTTATCAATAGAAAGAATTCCTTCTAAAAATACAAGGAAACCGATGATAGCGAAGTCCTGGGGTGTCACAGATGCTAAAAATTCCATTTATTTAACCTACCGTTGTTCTGGTAGAGCTCAATAAAAAAATTTGAGTATTTAGAGATGGTAGGACAAAGAGCCTTCAAAGACTCGATCTTCTCGACCTAGATAGAGAAGGGAGGTCTCCAGGCCATAGGATTGAAGACTGAGTTCCCAGTTTTGGTTTGAAAGGGAAGTTCCTCCTCCAAGGTATCCGGAGCTTAATAGAAGATCGAGTTCCCACTGCATATTTGAATTAATCGGAATGGTATAGTGAATGCTTCCTCCAAGGTAGGTAGGGAGTGGAGCAAATTGATTGTCCCGGAATATATATAATCGTGAAGTCCGGTTGTAGAGGTTTTCGATGGGAAACCTGTTGATTCTTCCAGAGATTTTTAACGATTTCCATGTCCAACTAGTTTGATGATAAAAATCAAAAAGAAATGAATGGGAGAAAAACCAATGAAAATCTAATTCGTTTTTAAAAGTGAAAGACTGAAATGACAAGTTATTGATAAATCCCCATTTTAAGTAAGGGAGGTTGTTTTCTTCGGTTATGGGTTTTCCATCAGTAAGGTACCCTTGGGATTCAATTGCATAAAAGTACCCAGCATGTATGTTTCCATTCAAAAATGAAGTAACTGCTCTTTCGTAAAAAAGAGTTCCTCCTCCGATTGCAGAAGATTTTTGTGAGGGGAGAACTCGAGAATTAAGAGAGGTGTATCCATAGCCTTGCAAGTGGATTCCAAATTTATTTTTTTTATAACGATAATTTGAAAAAAGAGCAAAAGAGATAGATTCTAGATTTCCTACATTCGAATCAATGATAGACTCGAGATTAGAAAATTCAAATTTTTGTTTTGAAAACAAATCAATTTTACTCCAGATTTGACTTGATTGGATATAATTAAACCTGAGTTCAAGAGAAGAGGTTTGATCTTCACTGTAAAAACTCTTTCCTTTTGAAAAAGTGATCAATGGAAATAGAAAAATAAGAAAGGAAATGAGATTAAAGATCACGAAGAGCTTCCTTGATTACTAAAACGGTATGCCAGAGTTCATCATACTCCTCTTTTTTTAATACACTTTTTAAATTTTTAACGATAGTTTCGTTAATAGAGTTAAAAATATAAATAATAGCTTGTTTGGTAGGAAGACCTGATGATTTAATTTTTTCAATAATACTTCTAAAGTTAAGTTGTAAATTTGAAAAGAAAGATTTGATTTGTGGGTATTTTTTTGCAATGTCAGTTAATTGAATGAATAGATGTCGAGTCATTTGAGTGGCAACTAGCCAATCGACTTTGGAAAGTTTATTGACCGCTCCTAAAACTTTCTCAAAATCCTTTTTTGATTTAACTGAATAAAGAGTTTCTCCTACTTTAATTTTAAGTTCCTCTGTTTTTCCAAGCGACAGTTGAAACCGTTTAAAGCTGTTTTGAAGATAGAGAAATCCGTGAAGTGTAGACTGATAGACACGAACGCAGTGTTGAAATACAGTATCTAAGTCAACATAGAGTTCTCTTGTTTGAGAAACATTGACCCCAACTCTGATCACTTTTCCAAGAAAAAAAAGCGCGTCCATAATTTCAGAGACTCCAAGTAAAAAGTTTTGAGATCGAGTTAGTCGATCTGGTGTACTTAGTGGAGAAATAAAAAGACTTCTTGCTTTTTGAAAGCTTTGTCCTTCCACTCTAGGTAAGTAGTTCATGAGTCTAAAAATCATACAGATTGGATCGATGTCTTCGACTTTAAATATTTGCTCATTTCCGCAGCTAAACCAAATATTAATTGGAATGTCTATTTTAAGAGTTTGCTCAGCAGTAATTTGTGTAAAAATTTTTGAAAACTCAAAACCTGAATCTCCAAGATAAGCAGTGATGAGCATAAAGTGAATTTGTTCTGACTGAGGATATTTTCTGAGTCCCTCTTCTAGAACGACTACTGCTTTGTGGTAATTTTGTAGATTGATCTGTTTTGTTCCTCTTTGTAGATATTTAGAAATTTCATGATTTGGATTGAGTCCACATGATGGGAGAAAGAAAAGGATGATAAGTAGAAGAGTTTTTTTCATGTGGTTATTATTTGGTTTTGTTCTTTAGATGAAAGATCTAATTAATGATTCTTTTTTTGACAACCCTTGCATAACCCAAAAATTCGATGATCATGAAATTCCATTTTAAAACCAAGCTCCTGGCAGATGAGGAGTTGTGCTTTTTCTAGTTTTTCTGAGTAAAACTCTATGATTTTATTGCATTGGGTACAGATCATATGATCATGGTGACCTTTGTGGTCTACTACTTCGTAGTATTCTCCTTTTCCCGTTCCGACTGATTTTTGAATAATTCCCGAAGCAAGTAACAAGGGGATGTTTCTAAAAACAGCGTCTCTAGAAATAGGGATTTCTTGTTTTTTTAAGTGTAAAAAAATCGATTCAGAATCAAAATGTCCTTTTTTTTTAAGGACATTCTTTAAAATTGATTTTCGACTTGAAGTCATTTTTAAGTCATTCTTCTTTAAGTAATCTTGAAATAAATTTAAATATGTTTCCAACGCAGCTCTCCTGAATCCATCTATAGCACAGGTTTTTGATTTAGAGGATTTTCTTGAATTTCTTTTAAATAAGACTTAGTCTTAATTAAGATTTTGTCTTAATTAAGACTGGGGAAGATATGTCAAAAAAAAATAAAAAAAAAGAAGATTTAATTGTTGAATTACTTTCAAAAAATTTAATTGAAGTAATAGAAACTGAAAAGAGCGTTCGTCTTTTCTTTGTTTCAAAAAAGACGAACGCTCAAAAAAAAGAATCATTTTAATCTATTTTTTAAAACGTCAATTCTCCATTTTTGACGTCTACTTCAAAATGATCACCGGGTTGATAATTTCCTTCGAGAATTTTGAGAGCAAGTTTATCTTGTATTTCTCGTTGAAAGACTCTTTTAAGAGGACGAGCTCCAAAATCACGATCATAACCACGTTTTGCTAAATAAGTCATCGCTTCCTTCGTTAGACTTAGGCTCAGATCTTTTTCTTTTAGTTTCTTGTTAAGCAATGTAACTTGATTTTCTAAAATAAGATTGAGGTGATCTTGAGTGAGTTCATCAAAAACAATAGTTTCATCAATTCTATTCAAAAACTCAGGTTTTAGTTGTTGACGTAGCCTTTCAAAAATTTTCTTTTCTCGAACTTCCGGATCCCTTTCATCTAAGATTAAGTCACTTCCTATATTAGAGGTCATGATTACGATTGTATTTGAGAAATTAACTGTTCTTCCTTGGCTATCGGTAGCTCTTCCATCGTCCAGAATTTGAAGAAAAAGGTTAAAGACATCTGGATGTGCTTTTTCAATTTCATCAAACAAAAGAACACTGTAAGGCTTTCTTCGAACGGCTTCAGTTAGTTTACCACCTTCTTCGTATCCAACGTACCCGGGAGGGGCTCCTATGAGACGAGCAACACTGTGTTTTTCCATGTATTCACTCATGTCAAATCGGATCATAGCTTTTTCATCATCAAATAAAAATTCCGCCAAAGCTTTTGATGTTTCTGTTTTTCCAACTCCTGTAGGACCAAGGAATAAGAATGATCCGAGAGGCCGATTCTGGTCTTGAAGACCTGCTCGAGATCTTCGTACTGCTCGTGAAACCGCTTCAAGGGCAGAGTCTTGACCTACGACTCTCTTTTTTAAGTACTCTTCCATCATGAGGAGTTTTTCTTGTTCGCTCTTCAGCATTCGATCGATTGGAATTCCAGTCCATTTGGATACCACTTCAGCAATATCATCCTCAGAGACTTCTTGACGGAGTAGAGGGGTTTCTAAGTGAGTTGCTTTTTCTTGAAGAGCAGCTAACTGTTTCTCTGCTTCAGCAATCGTTCCATATTTGAGCTCGGCAGCTTTTTCTAAATCACCTCTCATTTGAGCTTCTGTTTCTTCAGCTTTTAAGGTTTCGATTTTTGACTTAAGCTCTTTGACTTCATCAACTGCAGCTTTTTCTGTTTTCCATTTAGCATTTAATCGACTGAGTTTATCCTCAATTTCTGAAACCTCAGTAGAGATTTTTTCTCTTCGTTCTTGAGAGGCTTTGTCTTTTTCCTTTTTCAAGGCTTGCTTTTCAATTTCTAGCTGTAGTTTTCTTCTTTCAAGCTGATCAATGACTTCAGGGCGAGAATCAATTTCTGTTCGGATTTTTGATGCAGCCTCATCCATTAAGTCAATGGCTTTGTCAGGAAGAAACCGGTCAGTTAAATATCGATCAGATAGGCGGGCTGCAGCGACAAGTGCTTGGTCTCGAATCGTTACACCATGGTGAATTTCGTATCGTTCTCTCAGTCCTCTGAGGATGGAAATAGTATCTTCTACAGTCGGTTCATCTACTTTGACAGGCTGAAACCGTCTTTCAAGTGCAGGATCTTTTTCAATATATTTTCTATACTCATCTAAGGTAGTAGCACCTACACAACGAAACTCTCCCCGTGCAAGGGCGGGTTTTAGAAGGTTGGATGCATCCATTGCTCCATCTGTTTTTCCTGCACCAACGAGAGTATGGAGTTCATCAATGAAAACAATGATGTTTCCCTCTGATTTTTGAACTGCTTCAATTACTTTTTTAAGTCGTTCTTCAAATTCTCCTCTGAATTTAGCTCCTGCAATGAGAGCACCCATATCTAGTGCGAGTAGTTGTTTGTTTTTAAGTGTTTCAGGAACATCGCCTGAATAAATTCGAGTGGCAAGTCCTTCTGCAATAGCTGTTTTTCCTACGCCAGGTTCACCGATTAAAACAGGGTTGTTTTTTGTTCTTCGTGAAAGAACTTGAATGGCTCTTCGAATTTCTTCATCTCGTCCGATGACGGGATCAAGTTTTTGCTTTTTTGCCTCTTCTGTTAAATTTCTACAGTATTTTTTTAAAACATTTTTTTCGTCCATTTGATCTTGTTCTCTATTACCTGTGCTTTTAAGTTGATTTAATGTAGAGCGTAGTTTTCCTAAAGAAACTCCGTTCTTTGTAAGACATTGAGTTACTTTGCTATGTTTTAACTGCGGTGTAAAAAACGCAAAAAGAAGATGTTCCGCTGCAACCCCATGCCCATGTTCAGACTTCATTTGATCCTCAGCAAGGACAAGAAGTCTTGAAAGCCCCGGAGAAGAATGAATATTACCGTCACCTTCAACTTGTGGAAGTTGTGAAATCAGCGCTTCGCTCTCTTTTTTTAATGATTCAATTGCCGCTCCAGAAAGTTCGAGTAAATTTGAATCGACTTCTAAAATTCCATGAAGAACGTGTTCTAATTCGAGTGTTTGATGTTGCTTCCGGATGGCTTCCGCTTGAGCTTCTTGTAGAACGGCCTGTCCAGATTCTGTAAATTTTTCAACCATATACCTATACCTTTTCTCTTTTTTGGGAGGATCTCCCTTGAAAAATAAGATGGGTGGATTGTTGATGATGTCAAGTGTAGAGAGCTGGTTTTCTGTAATAGCATTCTTTTTAAAATGTGTAATAACGCATTAGCTTCATTCAAGAAGAGACTTTTCAAAAATTTAAGGTTTGGCTAGAGTCTCATTTTAATTAACGCTTTCTTTGAAAGGAAAAACATATCTTAAAAAAAGTGATTTTTATTATTCCTTTTTTGCTATTTTCTCAAAACGTTTTTGCAAGGTGTGGAGAGGGTTTTCATCTTTATTGTAATGAGGATAACAACTGTACTTGTGAATCCAATAAACCAAAAGTTGAATTTGTCTTATTGACTGCACCAGCAAGTGGAAGACCTGAGGTAGATTTTAGGTTGACTAACCGAAGTAGAAACGTTCTTTCTTGTCAATTTAACTACCTTGCTTTTGATGTGAGAGGAAATTCTTACTTAAATTCTCTTTCTCAATCATCTAACCCTTATGCGACGTCTCGATATAAGCATGCAGTGACCAATTTCCCAAGTTCTGTACAAATCGACACAGGAAAAGGTTTGGTTTTTTTGGGAACTAGTTTTTGTCAAGAAAAGTAAAAGAACAAGGCAGAGCTCTTTTATAAAAAGAGCTCTGCCTTGTTCTCAGTTCATTTATTTTGCATTATTTTTTTAAGATCCTCCGTAATCGCAATTCATTCTCCGGCTGGATCCCATTTTAAATTCATATGTGCTTTATTCTGTATGCGTACAATGAGAGCTTGCGAGTGTTTTCTGTAGCTTAGGGGATCCGTGGTGAGAAATGGTGAGGCATGAAGGATTCGAACCTTCGACCCACGCCTTAAAAGGGCGTTGCTCTACCAGCTGAGCTAATGCCTCACTTTGGAATAAACCCTGAATTATCAAACTGATTTCGAAGATGCAACTTTAAAAGGATTAGAAAATAACAAAGTTTCATCTCGTCCTGGGCCTGTTGAGAGAAGTACAATGGGAATTCCTACATAATCCTCAACTCTTTTCATATAGTCTTGAAGTTCTTGAGGAAGGTCTTCGCGTTTATGGACTGCTGAAGCATCATAATCCGACCAGCCCGGAAGAGTTTCATACACGGGTTTTGCGCTTTCGCAGTCGTCAATACATGATGGGAAATCCTGAGTTTTATTGTCTTTTATTAAGTAGTCAGTACATAGTCTGACTTCTTTGAGTCCATTCATGACATCAACTTTCATGAAGGCGAGACCTGTAAGTCCATTGATCTCCACGGCATATTTCAATGCAACGAGATCAAGCCATCCGACTCTTCTTGGTCGTCCAGTTGTAGCACCAAACTCTTTTCCTAAATCCGCAATTTGCTCGCCTGCAGGGGCATCTGGAGTTCCTGCTACCTCTGTTGGAAAAGGACCTGTTCCTACACGTGTGGTGTAGGCTTTGGTAATTCCTATAATTTCATTAAAAGAATTTGGAGAAACTCCTGATCCGGGAGAAGCACCGCCAGAAGCGGTTGTTGATGAGGTGACATAAGGATACGTGCCGTGGTCAACATCCAATAATGTTCCTTGTGCTCCTTCAAATAAAATAGGTTTCTTTTGTTTCATTGCTGTGAGGAGGTCTTTTCTTACATCTTTAATGTAAGGTTTGAGTCTCTCACCAAGTTTGAGTCCATAATCAAGCATTTCAGAAACATCAAACGGCTCTCTTTTAAAAAAACTTTGAAAAAGCGTGTTCTTTTCTTCTAGGGCACGAACTAGTTTTTGCTCAAGAAGTTGAGGATAAAGAAGATCAACAACCTGGATGCCTCTTCGGGCAACTTTGTCTTCATAGGCAGGACCAATTCCACGAGAAGTCGTTCCGATTTTTCCTTTTCCTGATCCTGCATAAGTTTCCCTGCATTGATCCAAAGCACAATGATAGGGGAGGATCACGTGGGCTCGTTCACTCACCCAAAGACGTCCATCTTCATTCTTTGCTTTTAGAATTCCTGCTTCTACTAATTCATCAATTTCTTCAAAAAAAACTGCAGGATCGACTACCACTCCATTTCCAATCAGACAGATCTTTTCTGGATGAAGAACTCCGCTAGGAATTAAATGGAGAACTGTTTTTTTCCCGTGAACAACTAAGGTATGCCCCGCGTTATTACCTCCTTGATAACGAACAATAACCTCGGCATCTTTACTATAGATGTCTACGACTTTGCCTTTGCCTTCATCGCCCCACTGGACCCCTACGACTGAAACGTTCATTTTAAATTAATGACTCCTGTTTTTTCTTCTCGTTTAAAAAAGCCAACCATTTGTTCAGCTGCGGTAGATGCAACTCTTGTTTGTGCTTCATGAGTAGATGCTCCAAGATGAGGTGCACAAACAACTTTTGGATGAGTAAACAGAGGATTTGGAAATTGAGGAGGCTCTGGATCGTATACATCAAAAGCGGCTCCTGAGAGTTGACCAGAGTCACAGGCTTCCATCACATCTTTTTCATTTACAATCCCACCACGAGCCACATTAATGACCCAAGAGCCCTTCTGCATTTTTGAGAGACTTTCTGAATTGATGAGGTTTGTTGTTTTTTCATTTTTTGGAACATGAACCGTTAGAATGTCAGCTTTTTTAAATGCATCGTCTAGATTGGTAACTAGCTGAAAACTTTCTGGGTTTTTCTTTAAAGATTCTGGAAGAGTATCTGCCGATTGAATCATCGGGTCGTATCCAATGACGTTCATTCCTAGGCCCATTGCTTTTTCGCAAACGATTCGGCCAATATTACCGAGTCCAATTACTGAAAGTGTTTTTCCAGTCACTTCATACCCAGTGTAGGTTTTTCGGTCCCATTTGCCATCTTTCAGGCTCATTGCTGCTTGAGGAAGAAAACGAAGCATCGCAAACATCAGCGCAATGGTTTGTTCGGCAGCAGCGAGAGAGTTCGCGGAGGCCGTATTCATTACAGGGATCTTTCTTTCAGTCGCATATTCTACATCAATATTGTCAACACCTGCACCCGCTCGAACAATCAGCTTCATTTCTGTTGCATTCTCAAGAATTTCTTTTGTGAGTGTTGTTGCAGAACGAATGACAATTGCTTGATATGAACCAATGATTTTTTTAAGTTCTGATGCGTCGACTGATTTTCTGTGATCGACTTCAAATTCAGGGTGTTTTTTTAATACTTCTAAACCGTTTTCGGCCATGCCGTCGGTAATTAAGACTTTGATACTCATAAAGAGATCCTCTCGATTGTAGTTTTTTCAACCCCTAGGTTCTCTGATAGATCGACTTAAAATTCAAACAAAAGATAAAAAAAAGGAAATTCTTGATAAAAGGTGTTCTTAATGAGGTGGATTACGTTTGATGATTGTGGGAGGATGTTTTTGGGTGTCTGCATTATTCTAATATGAATGAATAAGCATTTTAAAAATCATCTGTGAAACACTTAGTCGTGTGATTTGATCTTTCCTACCGCTTTTATAAAAAAGTCAGTAGAAAAGACCTGATCGTTAGTTTTTAGTGAACTTTTTTCTTTTCCCCAAGCTTTTTTAGGGCTTTCTTTTCTTGGATTAACTCATCTAGAATTTGTAATGCTTCGTATCTGAGGTCGCTATCATGAATAAAGCGGTAGAAATTTTCCATATCTGGATGATGTCTAAAGTTTTTTAGAGCGGATGCTGAAAGTTCAGACCCTTTTTGTCCGTTTTCTTCTGCAATTCCTTCTTTTTTCACTTCAGCTTTTTTTGTCATTTTTTGCTCCTTCATTTGTGATTGGTATTTTTCTCTTTTGTTCCTTTAAAAGTCAACTGAATGCTCTTTGGTCTTCAGGGTGTCAGCCCCTTTTCGTCTTTTGGTGGAAGAATTCCATAACGATGAAGTTTGTTGTAGAGCGTTTTGATTGTGATTCCTAGGCTTTGTGCTGTTCGAGTCTTATTTCCATGGTGGTATGCAAGGACTCTTAAAATATGGTTCTTTTCCACATCTTCAAGTGGCATTTCTACAGCAAATTCACCAGACTCTTTTTTTGTTTTAGGCATTCGAATTCCGAATGGAATGTCTTCAAGTTTGATTTCATTATTTTCAGCTAAAATTTTAAGACGCTCCATTGTATTTTGAAGTTCTCTAATATTTCCAGGCCAAGGATAGTTTTTAAAAACTTCATATACTTTTGGATCAATTCTTTTTATTTGCTGACCAGAGCCACCAAAACGAGAATGATTTAAAAAATGATCCATCAGTAGAGGGATATCATCTTTTCGTTTTCTTAAAGGTGGCATTCGAAGAGTAATTGTATTTAAGCGGTAAAAAAGATCTTCTCTAAAGCGTCCTTCTTTTACTTCTTGCTCTAAATCTCTGTTAGTAGCGCTGACAATTCTCACATTCACTTTGATTGGACGTTTCCCCCCGATTCGATAGAATTCTCCTTCTTGTAAAAATCGAAGAAGTTTTGCTTGAATTGATAAAGACATTTCTCCAATCTCATCTAAAAAAAGAGTTCCATTATCCGCAGTTTCTGCAAGTCCCATTTTTTGACTAATTGCACCGGTGAAAGATCCTTTTTCGTGTCCAAAGAGTTCAGATTCTAAAAGTGCTTCTTGAAGAGCCCCACAATTGACAGTCACGTAAGGTTTATCTTCTCGGTCACTTTTAAAGTGAAGTCGCCTTGCGATGAGTTCTTTTCCGGTTCCACTTTCACCTTGAATGAGTACAGTTGCGGGAGTCGGAGCTATTTTATCGACCATGGAAATCGTGCTGACAATTGCAGGTGAGTTTCCAACAAATTCGAGTTTTTCTTGATCCTTATTGACCAGATTTTTGAGAGCTTTGTTTTCTTTTTGCAGTAGTTTTTGTTGGTGCAGAATTCGACTTTGCGCTTCTCTGAGTTCTATCGTTTTTTCATCGACTGCTTTACGAAGTTTTGTATTAAAATCCTTCACTTCGTTGAAGAAAATCCGATTGGTCATTGCTACAGAAATTTGTGAAGCGACACTTTCGAGAGTCATTAGGTCTTCTTCATCAAAATCATTTATTTGATCACTTTCAACATTTAAAACAGCAATTACTTCCTTGTCTTTGATTACGGGAAGAGCGAGTTCTGATCGAGAGTTTACGGGTAGAGAAAGGTCTGTGAAAATAGGGTCATTTCTTACGTCTGAAGAAAGATAAGCCCTTTTATTTTGAATAACCCATAAGATAATTCCAGAATCGAGACGGTCACCAATTCTCATGTGTCTCGAGTAAGCTCCCGCTTGAGCACGAAGAATGGCTTCGTTCGATTGAGTTGCACTCCAAATATTCACTGAATAATAATGAAACTGAGATTGAATCAGATTAACGACTTCTTGAAAAAACGCGTCTGAATGAAAAAGCCCTTGTAGCTTGGTAGAAAGTTCATTCAAAAGTTTGAGTTGAGAAAAGTGTTTTATGTTGAGTTTAATAGGATCGTTTGAAGGCATAAAAATCAACTCCGCAAGAAATGAACATCAGCATTGAAGGATGTGTCCCGAAAGACTTGACGCAGCATATAAAAAATACAAAGCTTTGTCAATAACAGATAAAAAATATAGAGAGTTAAATTGAATTTATTTTAATTTTAAGAAGTCTATTTTTAACTCTTTAAAATAAAAGGATTTTTTTTTTGTATTTTTTATCATATTTAAATTTGTAAGAAAAAATTTCCTTCAATGAGAGAGATTGGGTATTTTTTAGTCACCTGTTATGAATCTGACAAAATAATCGAAATGAAGAAAATATATCTAATAAAGACAATTAGTTAAAAATGGTGAGTTGGCATTTTGTTTGCTTTATATAGAACTGAGAGCTCAACCCAACCCCCCCAATGGGTTGCATCTCAAAAGTTGCGGTACGTATCAAAAAAATAACTGTTTTTGTTTTAAAGCGGACTTAACCCCCCCCCCATATAAGTCGGTTTTAGAATGAATACGATTCGTTTTTGAAAAGCCCTTGTACAGGATCTCCCCCCACAATCCAGTACAAGGGCTTTTTTATTTTGACTTCTTTTCTTTGTTAAACGCGTGGCGAAAAAATTTTGACGAAATAAAAATCATTAGGTACGCGAGATTCTGCTTGGAAGAGGGGTCCAGAGGGGAGTTCTCTTCATCACATTTTCATTGAAGGAGAGAGAGATGGATATCAAGAAAACATTAGGAATTGGAGCTTTGTTGGTTTCGGCAACGGGATGTATCGTGGGAGTCGGAAGCTATAATACACTTTATCCAGGAACGCTGGCGCTTTCTGTAAGCCCTGCGGACCCTTATTTTACTGAATTTGAGACCATAAATGGTCAGCGATTTGTCGGGGCTTGTTATAATTCATTTGCAAATCCAGAGGTGGTTTTAAGGGGATTGGTAGATGTTATGTGTTCTCACCCAGTTTCGAACTTCGGTTCAGCTGGATTTCCATCTTATACTGCTGATGTGTTTCAAGATCGAATGGTTGATTCCTATGCTCAGTGGACCGGGGATCAATATCGCTATATGGACTGTGATCTTTATCAATATGATGCATTTGGTTCTTTGGTGGATACTGGCTTGGTTGCATTTGATGCAGACGTGTTTTTTGAAGCAGGGTTTGTTTTTGAAACCGATTGCGATGGGTACAGAAGTGCGATGGCTGACGAAACAGTTCTACGGATGAAAAAAATTGTCGATGGTACAGCTCTTCCAGAAGCTCGAATGGTTGAAAATACTTCCGATGAAGGAGAGACCACCAAAACTACAGTTGCGAAAGATAAAGCGGATCGAAAAAATCCAAGAATGTCAGTTTCACAAGTCAAAGAAGCTCTTGAGAAATTCAGAGCTAAATTTAAAACAAAACTTGAAGAAAACGATGCTGTTGTAGAAGAGCAAAAAGAGCTTTCTGCAGAATAAGATATCAATTCTAAACTTCATAGGAGCCCAAGTGAATCTCACTTGGGCTTTTTTATTTTTTGATCACCTGAATATATTAAAAAGATACTGTTGGAAGACCGAGGGAGAATAAGAGTTCACTGTTACCAAGGTATGCTTTTTCGATGCCATAATGATATTCGACGGAAACTTGTAAAGGAATATTGAGTAAAATATCACTTTTGAGTCGAAGTCCTCCTCCAGTGGCGGGCATCCAAGCTTTTGATAATCCGGATATTGGAAAATAGATTGTTTCTCCAAATGCAAATAAGTTGAGTTGTTTAAAAAAGAGAGGAAATGTACCAAAACCTCGAAAAAGATTAGCGAGAGTCATTTGGTACTCTAGCCCTGCATAACTAGCGACTCGACTAATAAGGCTTACATTCGGATAACCACGAACTGTTAATTGTGTCAGGGATTGTGCAGATTCTCCGCCGAAAAGAGAGAAGAAGCTTCCTGAAGAATGGCCGCGAACCCTCACATTTGCAGAAGTAAAGTTGCTCGAACGAGACGATTGGCTAAACGCAAAAGAAGAAGAAAGTGTCGCATAATTAAAGAGATTAAAGTAACCGGTTGCACCTAAGAAAATTTTATGGGTGGTATTTTGTTTTTCTAAATAACTTCGAGCACCCAGATGAAGTCGAACTCCTCTTCTTCGG
>PBMP01000072.1 GCA_002722705.1 Pseudobdellovibrionaceae bacterium
AGGGAGTAAAAACTTTATATGGAGTTTGATTCCCTTTTACGATTTCTTGACCAGAAAAGATCACTTGATCTTTATAAGAGTAGAAAGAAATTTCATGTTCTTTCAGCTTATTAAAGACCGCTAGGTCTCTTTTTTTAGCATAGGGTTCGTAATCTTCATTGGTGTAAACTGCTCGACAATCGAGCTTATGGCATAATTCAGGGATGAGGTCTACCGGATTTCCTTTTAAAAGAATGATATCTTTATTTAATGCCATTAACTCATTTTTTAGGGATTTAATATGACCTACTAAATGGGAAATTCTTCGATCATTTTTTTTAAGATCCTTAAGAATTTGTGTGTCAAAGATGAAAACAATGTAGACAAAATTTGATTCATGGCAAGATTCATACAGTGATCGATGATCTCTGAGTCGTAAGTCTCGTCTTAGCCAACAGATTGAATTTTGAGATTTCATTGGTACTTTTTACCAAAGATTACTTTTTTGTCTTAATTTTTATTTGATTTTATTTTTTAAATCATAGATTTTAGTGAGGTGAGAGTTTTTTGTAAAAAGTATATTTTTGAGAGGTAAAACCTATGGAGTCTCATCGCGATTTTGACTCGGAAGTAGGGCTAAGACAATCAATATTGATAAACACTGAGTCATGCTTTGTCGAAGCCGTGGATGCAAAAATTACTAATGTAATTAAGTCTAATATCTCGTTTCAGTTAAAAGAGATGATTGAGTATCACTTTAGTGTTTTGGGGAAAAGAATTAGGCCTCGTATGGTTTATGGACTTGGGAAAAGCTTTAATGTTTCAACTTCCTCATTAATTTCTTGGGCCGCCTGTTGCGAGATATTACACAATGCTACATTGGTTCATGATGATTTACAAGATGGTGATCACTTGAGACGGGGAGTTCCTACGGTTTGGAAAAAGTTCGGACATGCTGAAGCGATTAATCTCGGTGATTTTTTACTTCTCAGAGCTCCCTTGGCATATTTGACGGATCAGTTAAGTTCTGACATTAAAACTAAATTGTCATTTTTGTATTCGGAAATGGCATCATCTATTGTTGATGGTCAGTCTAGAGAGTTTTATTTAAATACATTGGACAGCGATGACTTAGAAAAAGATTATTTTGAATGTATTTCTGGAAAAACTTCGGCTTTGTTTGCAGGGCAGGCGAAAGGTGTTGGGGTTATTTTAGGATTGTCAGAAGAAACTATTTCTTCGTTAAGTGATCTTTTACATCGTTGTGGAAATTTATTTCAAATTCAGGATGATTTATTGGACTTATATGGAAATAAAGGGAGAGATGAAGTTGGTTGTGACTTGAAGGAAGGAAAGGTCAGCTTTTTGATTGTATCTCACTTAAAAAGGCATTCGGAAGATTTCGAACTTTTGAAAAAAATTTTGAAGAAAAAAAGAAATGAAACGACTGCAGAAGATATTCATAATGTGAAAAAGTTATTTGTAGAAAAAAGAACACTTCTTACCGCAATAGAATACGTCGATAGTTTAACAAATGAAATTTTATCTCATTCGTTAGTGGAAACCTACCCTGAACTAAAAAGTTATCTGTCTTATTTAATTGGATACATGTTGAAACCGATCAAACATCTGAATCTCTCAAAAGGACTTTAAAAGTGAGCTCTATGAATAGTAAAAAAGCAGTGGTAATTGGATCAGGTTTTGGGGGGTTGGCTTCGGCAGTTCGACTCATCCGAAAAGGATATGAAGTAACGGTGATAGAAGCTTTAGACCAACTCGGTGGGAGAGCTAATGTTTTTAAAAAAGAAGGTTACATTTTTGATGCGGGTCCAACGGTGATTACTGCTCCCTATCTTTTGAATGAACTTTTTGAAATGTTAGATGAAAACCCTAAAGACTATTTCGAACTTTTACCTGTAGACCCATTTTACCGTATTCTTTTTGATGATGGTTCTCAATTTGATTATGTTGGTGAGGAAGATCGAATTTTAGATCAGATTCGTGAATTGAGTCCATCAGATGTCGATGGCTATAGGAAACTTGCAGCGCATGCAAAAGAAATTTTTGATGTTGGGTATACTCAGCTAGCTGATCAACCTTTTGATGATTTAGCCTCGCTTTTTCGAGTGATTCCTCAGATGATTCGTTTAAAAAATCACAAATCTGTTTATTCACTTGTTTCTCATTATATTAAAGATGAACGGCTAAGAACTGCTTTTAGCTTTGAACCTCTGCTTGTTGGAGGTAATCCGGTTAAAATTACTTCTATTTATCTATTGATACACTGGTTAGAAAGAAAATGGGGTGTTTATTTTGTAAAAGGAGGAACTCACTCTTTAGTTAAAGCTTTTGAGAAATTATTGATTAAAAAAGGTGCGACGATTATTAAAGGAACTTCTGTCGTAAAAGTTAAAACTCATACAGGGAAAGTAACTGGTGTAGTTACAGAAGATGAAAAGACTTATTCTTGCGATATTCTTGTAAGTAATGCAGATCCAGTTCGAGTTTATCGAGATATGATCGATAAAAAAGAGCGTTCAAAACATAGTGATTTTAGACTTAAAAGAAAGACTCATTCGATGAGTTTGTTTGTAGCATATTTTGGTGCTCAAAAAACATATGACTCTCTGGCTCATCATACTATTTTATTGGGACCTCGTTATAAGGGATTATTAAAAGATATTTTTGATCGAAAAAAACTTGCCGAAGATTTTAGCTTATATCTTCACGCTCCAACTCGAACGGACTCATCTATGGCTCCCAAAGGGCATGAATGCTTTTATGTATTATCTCCTGTGCCTAACAATGAAAGTAAAGTGAATTGGGAGATAGAAGCAGAAAGATACAAAGAAAAAATATATCAATTTTTGGAGAAAACAGCTTTGCCTGGTTTAAAAAGTGATATGACTGTGGATTTTCATATTGATCCTCGTTATTTCGAAAACGTACTTCAAAGTGAAAAAGGAGCCGCATTTGGGATCGAACCCAGCTTTAGACAATCTGCATATTTTAGATTTCATAATCGTTCTGAAGATATCGAAGGATTATTTTTTGTTGGAGCAAATACTCATCCGGGAGCTGGGGTTCCTGGAGTATTGAATTCTGCTAAAGTTTTAGAAAGAATCATTCCAGATGCATCTTTGGGTTTAGGTGTTTTAAAGAAAAGTTCATTAAGAGAGTACGAAAATAGGAATATACTTTAATGGAAGCCTATTGGAATGAAGATAAGATCTCTTTGTTAGCGAAGCATGGAAAGTCGTTTTCATTTGCAGGGGCTATTCTTTCAAAAAAACAGCTAGATAAAGCTGCTACCTTGTATCAAGTTTGTAGGATACTAGATGATACTGTTGATGAGCTTCCAAAAGAGCAGGCTTCTACGCAGATCGCTTCATTTATACAAGAGATTGAAAATTCTGAGATTAATTCGAAATTTCAATTATCAATAAAAAAAATTATTGAATATGGTATTTCTAGGAAAATTTTAAAAGAACTTGCAATAGGTGTTGAATCAGATTTAGAAGTTTCTGAGATCGAAGATTTTTCTTCTTATATGGTGTATTGTTTTCGGGTTGCAGGATCAGTCGGGTTGATGATGAATTCGGTTTTGGAGGTCAAAGACCAAAGAGCTAGCTTTCCAGCAATTGACTTGGGTATAGCTATGCAGTGTACTAATATTTGTCGAGATATTTTAGAGGATGCTCAAAAAGGTCGAACCTATCTTCCAAAAGAAGATCTAAAAAAAGTAAGTTTGAGTCAGTTTGATCTTTCTCAAAAAGGAAAAACGCCTGAAAATCTTAAGAAAATTGTAAAAAAATATTTAGATTTAGCTGATTGTTATTATGAAAGTGCGCTCGATGGAATATCTTACCTTCCTTTCAGGGCGAGATGCTGTGTTTTGGTTGCACAGGCTCTTTACAGGGAAATAGGTGTTAAAATAAAAGAGAGTGACTATGAAGTTCTTTGTGGAAGATCATTTTTAACATTAAAAGAAAAAATCATAACTACATTGAAGATTATTCCTTTTCTTTTTACAAAAAGATTTTGGAGGCCACTGGGGCACAATAAAGATTTACATATTTTACTAAAAGGATTTCCAGGGGTTCATGAATGACTTATTTGAATTTTCTTGTTATTTTTGTCATTCCTTTGGTTATTGTTGGATGGATTTATTTTTTTAAAACTCAATATATTTCAAAGAGTTTGATTAAAGTAGGTTTATTGATTTTGGTTTTTTTAGCAGTTATTTATACTACGCCTTGGGATAACTATTTAGTTAAAAATGAAATTTGGTGGTATGGTCCAGATCGAGTTCTAGGAACATTAGGTTTTGTTCCGATCGAAGAATATTTTTTCTTTGTATTGCAGACGTTAGCTACTGGTTTTTGGACATATTTTTTAATGACTAAAATTAAAGTGAAGTTAATGTCTGGTAATTTTTATAATTTACAGTGGATGGTGACACTGCTTTTATTTTTTGTCTTTTTCTTAGGCGTCTATTTAATTTCTATTGATAGATTTCGTTATTTGTCTCTTATTCTTGTTTGGGCGACTCCCGTTTTATTACTACAATGGGGAGTTGGTGGGAGAGCCTTAATTCAAAATGGTTTTATTTATCTTGTGGCTTTATTTATTCCTTCTTTTTATTTTTGCTTTATAGACTTGTATGCAATTGAAGAAAGTATATGGAAAATTTCTCCTGTTTTGACTACTGGAGTTCTTCTTTTTAAGCTACCGATAGAAGAGGCAATTTTCTTTTTCGTAACAAATTTAATGGTAGTTCAAGGCTTGGTACTTCTAGTTTCTATGCGTAATGAAAAAATGGTTAAAAAATATTTTCTAAAGGAGTGACTTGATGAAATGGTTATTTGTATTTATGACAACATTTCTATTTATGGAGTTTTCCGCTTGGGCTTTACACCGTTATGTGATGCACGGCTTTCTATGGATTTTGCACGAAGATCATCATGTTCCTCATCAACATAAATTTGAAAAAAATGATTTATTCTCTTTATTTTATGCCGTACCTAGTTTCTTAAGTATCTTGTTTGATCACTTATTTAAACTTCCTTTTTTAGGAGCTTTTGGATATGGGATTTTAGCATATGGCTTCGCATATTTTTTTGTACATGAAGTTATTATTCATAGGCGACTAAAGTTCATATCTTTGAAAAAAAATTGGTATTTTAGGGCATTAAATATGGCTCACAAAGTCCATCATTCAAATCAGAGAAAAGAAGATGGAAAAAACTTCGGTATGCTCATTGTTCCGATGGAGTATTATAAAAAATCAATTCAAATGAAAAAAATTAACATTTAAGATTAAATGTTTTTTTATTAAATTTTTTACCATTAATTTGAAGTTCAATAGTATGTATTCCTGGGTAGTGTTTTCTAGTTGTGACTTTTTTGAAATCAATTTTTTTTCGTAATTTTATCCATTGTAAATTTTCGGTGTGAATAATTTTTAATTTAAAAACTTTTTTTGAAATTTTTTTATTAGATTTTTGATAGTGTATTATATAATCAATCATGAGTGATTCTTTATTCGAATTTAAATTTTGTAATTCAAAAGTGAGTTCTATGGATTCTCCCTCTTTAATCTCTTTTTGATTGAGCTTAAAATTTCTAATTTTTATTTTTAGGTCTGTTTTGAAGCCAAGAATTTGAAGTGCTTCAGAATGTCCCTCTTTAATTAAACTTCGCAACGCATGTTTTGTTATCCATTGTAATTCTTTAGTTTCTGATTTTTTCCATTTTTTTAAAGTTGAAATTAGTAATTTGGAGTCTATTCGGGAAATATCATTTAAATGGTTAGCGACACTTTTTCTCACATATAAAGATGAGTCATTTTTTAATTCTTCTAACAGTGTTATATTTTTTTTTAAGTTCAATTTTGAGTGCGAAATTTTCATTCCCCAAGGAAGATTTGGTCGAGTTCCTTCACTTATCCATCTTCGAACATGCTCATTAGGATCACTAATTTTTTGTTTTAGAAAAGAATACGTTTGATCTGGATATCTTTCCAAAAAAGGGCGAATTCCCCATTCTGCAGTAAAGCATTTAGTGAGTTCGGTTAAAAATTCCATAGAAATATCAAAATTTTCGATTCCTCTAGTTTCAACATAGTGAGAGTAAGGCCAGAGAATAAAGCCTTTTAATCCATTTTCTCGTTTATTGTGGAGTGTTTTTTTTAGAATTAAGATATTCCTTTTGAATGGTCCAGGTAAGTGGGAGTCAATAGCGTTAGAAATCTGTATTACTCTCTCTTTCATTTCCTTTTGAGATAGACCTCTAGTAGAGCTTAAAATAAAAGAATGAGAGTCGAAATCATTAAATTTATTTTTAATTTTTTCTGACATTTCAGAGATTGATTTTTTATTATAAATATTTTTAAAAGGTTCCATAGTGTTTATTGTCGAATTAATTTATTATTACTTATAGAATGAATTAATTCGATAATAAAGGATTTTTATGAATTTAACTCAAGAGTTAAAAAAGAGATATTTCGTGGGTTTGGGGTTAATTGCTGTTCTTTCGACTCTTTCCCAAGGTGTCATTCAGTATTTTCTTTCAAAGCAAAAAAATGAATCCTTCATAATTAATTCTTCTGGTCGACAACGTATGTTAAGTCAAAAAATTTTGCAAGAAATATTGACGATCAGTGAAAATATTGAAAAAGAACAAGTTCATGAAAGGTTAAAAGAAACGGTAAAAGAATTTAAGAGTTCACATCAATCACTGATTCACAGAGATAAAGGTATTTTTTCTGGAGAAAACTCGTTACAAATTAAAAGACTATTTTCAAAAATCAATCCTTTTTATCTAGAGATAGTTCAAGTTGCAGATTGTTTTATAGAAAAAAGAAATTTTTGTGAAAATAGAGATTTTGAAAAAATATTGAAAGCAAGTTCTCAATTTTTAATAATAATGGATCTCATCGTTTTTGAGTATGAAAGAAATTTATCTAATAAAATATTTCGTTTAAGAATCTTAGAGATCATTCTTTATATATTGTTAATATTGGTTCTATTTTTAGAAGTGTTGTTTATTTTTTATCCAGCAATAAAAATAGTAAAAATGAGTATAAAATCTGTTGAAGAAGAAAAAGAAAAATCAGCAAATAGTTTTAAAATGGTCGCTTTAGGAGAGATGGCAGCAGGTGTTGCACACGAAATTAATAATCCTCTTGCGATATTAAGAACAAGATCGGAAATGATTGAAAAAAAAATAGAAATTAGAAAAATTACTTTAGAGCAGATATCCGATGAAATGAAAAAAATGATTGCTACAGTTGACCGAATTGCCTCAATTGTACAAGGACTATTAAGAGTCGCTAGAAATGAAAGCCTTGGGAAATTAGAGTCAATTTTTTTAAAGGAAGTAATTGCTGATACTTTAGCAATTAGTAAAGATCATATAAAAAATAACGGTATTGAACTGATTGAGTTGAATACAAATACTGAGGCCATCATTAGTGGGAAAACGGTTTCACTTTCTCAGGTTTTATTAAACTTACTATCTAACGCATGTTATGTAAGTAAAGATAGTTTAGAAAAAAAGATCATAGTGGAAGTAAGAGATTCTGAGTCAAAAGTTGAGGTGAGAATCAAAAATACAGGAGAGAAAATTTCCGAAGATATTTCAAAAAGAATTTTTGATCCATTTTTTACAACAAAGCCAGTTGGAAAGGGAACAGGCCTTGGTTTAAGCGTTTCTCGTTCTCTTATGAATGAAATAGGAGGAGAGCTTTTTGTTGATCAGAGTGAAAAGTTAACAACTTTTGTGATTTCTATTCCAAAAGAAAATTAATTCCCAATGAAATGATAATTTTGAATGACTTGGTTTCGTGTGTGCTGAGATAAAAAATGTGAATTATTTTCTTCTGTTTTTAATTTTTTGATATTAATAGGATTATTGAAAATAACTTCTACTTTAATTTTATTTAAAGAAATAATTTTTAAAAAATGACTAAAAAATTTCATATCTCCATACCAAAAAATTAAATCTCTGTTTTCTTTTGTGATTTTTAAATTATTAACTTCTAAATAATTTAAAGTAAAAGTTTGAATTTTACATTTTGATTGTATAGCTGATTTA
Organism: Pseudobdellovibrionaceae bacterium; assembly: GCA_002722705.1. Lineage (GTDB taxonomy): Bacteria > Bdellovibrionota > UBA1018 > UBA1018 > UBA6935 > UBA6935. Next base: position 8,077 of record PBMP01000072.1, read on the forward strand.
AAAAAGAATCTTTTAAAATTTAAAATGGAATCTCCATTTGTACTTGTTGCTTCAGGGAAAAATGTAATATTTTTTTTTGAGTTTATTCTATGTGAGACATTAGTTATTTCTTCTTTTGCTTTTTTTCGAGATTGTCTATCTACAAATATGCATTGTGCATTTTTACAAATTTTTCCCAGTAAAAATGTGTTTTCTGTTTTTTTTGAAGTTATAAATAATGTTTCATAAATAGAGGAAAGAATAACTACATCCAAGTAAGAAAGGTGATTTCCTACAAAAAGAGTTTGCTGAGATTGAGCGTCGGTATTCATTCCATGTAAATTTATAGTAATGTTTAATGTTTTAATCATTTTTTGAGAGTATTTTTTTAAAAAATTCTTAGGTTCTTTTTTTGTGATTTTGGAAAAGATAATGTTTATTTCACTTTCAAATATAAATTGAATAATTATAAAAAAAACTCTTATTGTTTTTATCGGTTTTATCATATTAAATTAAAAATATTTTCTTTTGTATGATGGAGTTATGTTGTTTAAATCGATTATCGTAAAAAAATCTATGCAATTAAATTTTTTATCATAAAATGGAAAGCCAAGGGTTATAGCTCCGGCTTTAAAGTAACTTTTTAATAAAGTGGGTATTCTGTTTTCTATATTATCAATTGTTTTGTTGTTTTTTTATATTTTAATTTTTGTTTGGGTCTAATGTTGTAATGATTTGTATTTAAGTTTTTTAGATTTAGATAATGATAAAAGTGATGCATTTCAGATTGGTCTATTGAAGAAATACTTGTGCACCCAAAAAGATAATCTGCACGGATTGATTTTGCATAAATGCCTAGACTTTTCCAAATAAGATTTAGTACCAATCCATTTCTATGTGTTGGAGCTATGCAAACTCGTCCAATCTCTAATTTAACACCGGGGGTATTTAAAAAACTTCTTATAGAGAACTGTGTTTGAGAGTAAAATTTAAATCCTTTTTTTGAGTGATTTAATCGATATGTTGCAACCACCTTAGATGTTTTTTTGCAACGAATAATAATGTGATCATATTTAGAATCAAAATCATCAAAGTCAATTGAATTTTTATTCTCTTTTTTATCAAAGAAAATCGATTGTCTTAATTTGAAAATTTCTAAAAGATCTTTGACCTTCCCTTAGTTTAACGGACACTCTTTTAACAGCACGACTTATGTGATAAGGAGTGCGTTATGAAAAAGACACAGAAAAGAACAAAAAGACATTACCCAGAAGACTTTAAACAATCGGCTATTGATCTGGCCAAAGAAATTGGAACCAAGGAAGCTGCCGAAAAGCTTGGCATCGATAAGGTTCAAACTCTGGCCGCTTGGATTCGTTATTCCAAAAAAATCGAAGAAAATGCTGATTTTAAAGAGTTAGAAGAGGCGAGAAAAGAGATCAAACGCCTCAAAAAGCAGGCTGAAGAAGATAAAAAAGTTATAGCAATCCTGAAGGATGCAGCGGCTTTTTTTTGTCAGGACCACCTGAAGTGAAGTATCGAGGACTCACCCTTTTGAAAGAGGAAGGTCATCCCGTAAAGAAGTGTTGCGAGCTTCTTAGCATCTCTCCTAGTGGTTTTTACGACTGGATGAGAAGAGGCCCATCTAAAAAGGAACAAAGAGATGGACTTCTTAAGGCCAAGATTCTTTCTATATTTGGAAACTCGAAGAAGACCTATGGATCACCAAGAATACAAAAATCTCTACAGGCAAGCGGAGAGAAAGTTGGAAAAGATAAAGTGGCCCAGCTTATGCGGGAAGAGGGATTGAGCGCCAAAAAGAAAAAAGCGTTTCGTCCCAAAACTACGATTAATAATCCAAGTGATAAAAAATCACCGAGGGTATTTAAGATCAAAGAAACTACAGTTACAGGACCAAATCAGGTATGGGTTTCTGACTTGACCTACCTGCCAACGGGGTCGGGATTTTCTTATCTTGTGACAGTAATGGATCTCTTTAACCGCGAGATTAAGGGATGGGATGTCAGCGACACGATGGATGCCGTCAATACTAAGAATGCTCTTTTAAAGGCACTGAGAACGACACCAGGACGTCTGAATGGGCTAATATTTCATTCGGATCAGGGAGTGCAGTATTGTGCCTCGGAGTTTCGGGAGAAGGTTAATCTTTTGAATATCACCCAATCCATGTCGAGAAAGGGGAACTGTTACGATAACGCCTTTGCCGAGAGCTTTTTTGGAACAATGAAGAGTGAGCTTGAGTTTAACAGCTTTGAAAATTTGGATGAGGCAAAGAGAGAAATATTTAAGTATATAAATTGGTACAATCGAGAGCGAATGCATTCTTCACTTGGATATGTGAGCCCAGTGGAGTATAGAATAAAAAACTGTCTTGCTGCTTAGAATAGTGTCCGTGAAAACAAGGAAAGGTCACTTCATAGTTTTGGGGAGTCTCCACTGTGTAATGTTGTGTTTCTATTTTTAAATTAACATCAGGTGTTATTTTTCTATTTTTTTTTATAGATTCCAAGTATTCAGTTCGTTTAAAAGGTATAAAAATTTCAGAATATACAAAAGAATTTTTAAATTTAGCTAGCATTTTTAGTCTCCTGATATTTTTCAGAAATATATTCAAATAAAAGAGTGAGTGCAATGGATCTTGATTTTAATGAATCGATAGGAATTCGTTCTTTTTTTGTGTGTATGTCTAAACCAATAGGGCCCAATCCATCTAGTGCAATATTGTTTTTGTTAGAAAAATGATTAATATCTGCAGCGCCTCCAGAGTCTTTAGCAGAAAGGAGTGTCCCTTCTATTAATTTTAGTGATTGAGAGTAGAAGTGAATAAATTCGTTCGATGAAATCTTGTTTTCCATTGGTGGGCAATCATCTACAATTCGGTAAGAAGTTTTTGCTTTTTTTTTGGAAATTTTACAGTCAGTCAAAGTGTTTTTAAGAGTGTGAATTATTTTTTTATGAATTAAATTTCTTTGTTCGATTGTTTTAAATCGGGTATCGATTTTTATTTGTGCGGAACCACAGATTGTATTGTAACTCGAGCTAGATGTTTCAAAACTTCCTATGTTTAACTTCATCCTTGGGTCAATCTCATTAATCGGGATGAGTTCATAAATAATTTTGGAAATATGATGTGCGGCATTGATTTGAGGAATGTTTAGACGTCCCGAGTGAGCAGCAAGTCCCTCCGCTTGTATGTCGTACCATCGGTTCCCACTTCTAGATTGAATGATAGATCCACATTGAAGAGCCGGTTCAAGCCCAAAAACAAAAGCTGATTTTTGTCCAATTTTTTTAAATAGTGAATGAAATCCTGTAGATCCCGATTCTTCATTTGGTGAGATAACAAATTGTATATTTAATGGAAATTTATTTTTTTCCAGATATTTTTGGATTGCCGATACACCGACAACAATACCCCCTTTGTCGTCTGCTACGCCCGCTCCATAGATAAAGTTTGAATCTTCATAAAAAGGGTGAATGCTAGATTGAGTGACAACATCTGTGTGTGCAATCAATGTGATTGTTGGGAGATGTATATTTGAATTAAATTTTGCAAATAATAGAGGAGGAGTGTTTTCTTTTAGGTTTTCAATCCATTCAATTTTAAAGCCTAGTTTTTCAAGTTGCTTTGCTACTATCTTTTGTGTTTTATGAATTCCAAGATGATTTTGAATGAATGAATCAGAATTAATCAGTTCTTTTAAAAATTCTTTTTCATCTAAATAGTTCCTTTTTGAAAGAGTTTTATTTTTTTGTATAGTTTCCACAACTTCATTAAAGCACTCTAACGAAGTGAAATGGGTTTGAAGTTAGTGAGCTCTTTTTTAGATTTCTGTAAGGAATGTCTTAAAGGTCACAGAAAATATCTATTAGATTTCCATTAGGATCTTTGAGGGTAGCATATCTTTGACCCCAAAAGGCATTCCACGGTTCTTTAACTGATTGAGAGCCTTTTGAAACCAAACTGTGAAATAATTTATCAACTTCATCTGGAGTTTGTTTTTCAAAACAGAGAACGATGTTAGAGCTATTTGAAAATTTCCATTGAGGATTTAATTTAAGAATCAGATTTTTACTATCAATCATCAGTCTCACTCCTGATTCTGTAACAGATTCGTAATGATCTTCACTTATCTGATTAAACTTTAAACCAAAATTTTCATAGAACTTGAGAGTTTCTTCCATGTTTAAAGCTACAATTCCAATAGCAGAAAGTTTCATTTCTTTCCCTTGGTTTTACATTCTTGGAGTCGGTGACTCGGAGTGTTTCACTGAGGGTTGAGAGAGATTTTCAGTGTTGGACAAAGGTGTTTCTTTTGATGTTATCTTTTGTCCTTTTGATTTGAGATAGGGTTCGTAGTGTTCTTTTATAAAGCGTGGATATGGATCATTGAGCTGGGTAACCAGTTTCATTTTGTAGCAACCAAGAATAAATAACCAAGCTAAATCAAGTTGATATCTAAGAAATCCTGCTCTTGCTCCGTTAGGGTAAAGATGATGATTGTTATGCCATTCCCCAGAAACATATCCAGCCCATACTTGATTGATACAATTTTCTGTTTTTAAGAAATCTATACCTTCCTTTTTTTTATCTTTTCCTCCGCCATGGCCATCGTAGTTAAATGTTCTTACTCCAATTCCCCATATGGCTGCAGAACCGAAAAGACAAGTGGCTAAAGCATGCCCACCAATCAGAAAAAAGACAGTGTACCAAAAAGTCCAGTTTAGAAAATAGGTCATGAAAAAATAGAGAGGGGGAGTGAGGGATCCGTATTTTTGATATGAATCATAACTATTTGTTTTTAATCCAGCAGAAGTCATGAATTTTGAGAGTTTATGGTAGTCTTTTTTATCTAATCGAGTTGAGATCGGATTATGAATGGCGTCAGCAAGAAAACAATAAAGCCATCCTCCATATACATTATAAGGATCACCTGGTTTTTCTGAAAATTTGTGGTGGACTAAATGTGAAACAGCATAAATTTCTTCTGGGATAACTTTAATTGTCAGATTTTTGACTACAAAGCGACACAGACGTGTTCGGAATCGATATGCGCGATGACTACAGTACCGGTGAAGATAGACCGTTCCATGCGTTCCTAGTCCAACCATACTGTAAAAAAAACCAACCACTAAGAGTTTCCATGAAAAATAATCTACAGCGAAGATATAAAGAGGAATGAGGAGAAGGAGAGTCATTAGCCAAGAGGAAAACGGTAACCAATTTTTCTTAGATTTAAAAATATTCATGCGACTCAGAAACTGAACTAGAATTTCCTTGTTACTGGGCACATAAAGTTTACCGTTTCTTTCATATCCATAATGCGGCGGTTCAAGGACTCGTTCTAAAAATGTGCTCACAATTTCCCCCTGCGTGACAAGCTAAACAAAAATATTTCACATAGAGTATGTCTTATTTAAGTCGAGAGGGTTAGGAAAATATCTGAAATTTTAATAATTTACCCTCCTAATTCCTCGTTCATTAGAAGCGTTGTTTCATTTTTCATCTATGTCTTGTTGCGTTGTATGTAGAGATCTCAGTGAATTAAGAAAGGGAGCAGTCTAGTATTCTGTTTTTATATATTTTTTCAAATTTTAAAAATAACCCTTAAAGGCCAAGTCGGTTACTCCGATCAGCTAAGAGTAGCTTCTAATCATTTTTGCTGAGACGAGAGATATGGATGAATTTGAACAGGAATTAAAACAAGATTTCTTAACTGAAGCAGTAGATCTTCTTTCGGATGCTGAAAGTGCCTTTTTAAGATTGGATTCAGATGCTGGAGATCCAGAGTTAATGAACGAAATTTTTCGTTTAGCTCATAATCTTAAGGGGACCTCAAAAGCTGTGGGTTTTGACCAGCTTTCAGAGCTGACGCATAAAGCAGAAAATCTTATTTTAAAAATTAAAGAAGGTGAAATTGGAATTTCTGATCAAGTCGTCAGTACACTTCTTGAGTTTAAAGATACTGTCGATGGAATGATCAATGAATTAAAAGATGACTTAGAAAAAGTTTTTGATGTAGACGCTATTCAGAAAAAAATAGATAAAATGGTAAGTGGTGAGCTTGAAGACAATCAAAATCTTGAACCAGAGCCTTTAGTTGAAGAATCAGCAGAGGTTTTAGAAGAAGTTACTTCTGGCGAGGATAAAAAATTTGATGAACTTCAAGAAGTTGTAAGTGAATCTATAGATGAGTCTTTTTCATCTGAAAAAGAAAATACTTTAGAACAAATCCCTGATGCGAGTTTGTTTCAAGATGTCATTGCAGAGCCAGAGGTTCAGCCCGAAGTCCTCCAAAAAGAAGAGGTTCAGGCTGAGGCAGAAAGAAGTAGTGAGCCTGCTGCTAAAGGACAAAAGAAAGAAAGTGTCGATAGTGATGAAACGATTCGAGTTAAACTTTCTAGAATTAATACAATTAATAATGTTGTATGAGAATTGATTATTCTCCAAACTGTAATTAACCAACGAAGATTTCAATACATTCAAGATGATTTAACCAATAAATCGATTGGAATGATGGGAAAACTATTTAAGGAAGTTCAAGAGCTTGCAATGTCTCTTCGAATGCTTCCATTAAAGAGTACCTTTCAAAAAATGAATCGAATTGTAAGAGATACATCAAAAGCATTAGATAAAGAAGTTAACTTAAAAATGATCGGTGAAGAGACGGAAGTAGATAAAACGGTCTTAGAAAAGCTTTCTGATCCTCTAGTTCATATTGTTAGAAATGCAATTGACCACGGATTAGAGTCAACAGAAGGAAGAAAAGAAGCTGGAAAAGACCCTCAAGGAAATGTTCAAATCCTTGCTTATCATGAAGGAAGTAACTTAGTTATTGAAGTGAATGATGATGGAAAGGGTATTGATCCAGAAATTATTAGAAAAAAAGCTATAGAAAAAAAAGTGATTGATGAACATACGCCGATGACTCCTGAAGAAACAATCCAATTGATTTTTCATCCAGGATTTTCAACAAAAGAACAGGTGACAGAAGTTTCTGGACGTGGTGTAGGAATGGATGTTGTAAAGACAAATATAGAGTCTCTTGGAGGTGAAGTTAATCTTCAAAGTAAAGTGGGAGAGGGGTCTTCCTTTAAAGTAGTTTTACCTTTAACTCTTGCGATTATCGAAGGACTTGTTATTACTGCCGAAAAAGAAAAGTTTGTCATTCCTCTTTCGCAAATATTTGAAATTGTTAAAGTTCAAGAGTCTGAAATTGAAAACTTTTCAGGGATCGCTAGACTCTTTAAAGTGAGAGGAGAAGTTCTTCCTCTTTTTCATATCAATTCAAAGCTGGGTAAGAAGCTTACTCCAGAAAGTCAGTATACAGTCATTATTTTAAGAGGATCGACTTATTCCTTTGGTGTAGTTGTTGAAGATATTTTAAATCAACAACAAATCGTTATTAAGAAGTTGGGTGACGATATTCCAAATAAAAAAGGAATGATGGGTTCTGCGATTATGGCTGACGGCATGCCTGCTATTATTTTAGATTTTTACGAGTTATTTAAAGACGATTTAAATGCAAGCCGTGGCTACAAGAATATGAAAATTAAACAAAGTAAAGCAGCTTAACAAAAAAAAGGTGGAGCAAATGGAAATTGATAATTCAAAACAAAAAGGATCTTCGGATTTAGATCGATATTTACAGTTTGACTTGGGTAGTGAGAGCTACGCAATTGAGTTACTGAGTGTGAAAGAGGTCATTCCAACCCCTGAAACGACTCCTTTGCCAAATAGTCCAACTCACTATACTGGTATAATGAACTTGAGAGGGCAAATTATTTCTGTAGTAGATCTCAGAAAGAAATTAAATATAAAGCCGAAAGAAACAGGATTAGAAGAAGCAGTTGTGATTGTTGAATTCGATGGAATAGGTGTTGGAGTTGTTGTCGATTCTATAAATCGTGTTCTTAATGTTCCTGTTGAAGATATATCAGAAGTTCCGGAAGTAAGTTCTCAAATCAATGCTAAATATATCCAAGGCGTCTATCAGTTTGATAACAAGCTTACGATCCTTTTAGATTTACAAAATATTTTAAATATAAAAGAAATTAAACAACTTAGTAAGGCTGCATAAATATAATATGAAAAATTTTAGCTTAAGATTTAAGGTAATTGTAGTTGGCGTTTTACCAATGGTTTGTTTTATAGCGCTATCATTGATTAACTTTTTTAATCACACAAGGTCTCTTTCGGATGCCAAAACATTAGAAAATAAAATGGACCTTATTGAAGCTGCTTCTGATGTTGTTCATGAAACTCAGAAAGAAAGAGGAAAAACAGCTCTTTATCTTAATGGAGGATCAAAATTTGCTCCACTAAGTTATCAAAGAGAGTTAAATGATAAAAAAATTCAGATATTAGAATCTGTACTTCAAGTATCCCAATTTGATGAAGAGTATAAAAAAATAATATCTGATAATATCTTAAAAATCAGTGACCTTAGAAAAGAGGTTGAGTTAAAAAAAATTAATACAGCGAAAGCGTTGAGTTCTTATTCTGAAATTGTAAAAACATTTTTAGATATACAGCTTGAAACCGCAAAATCGAGCTCTTTGGTTGAAATTTCGTCAGAACTGCAAACTTTAAGGGCACTGGAAGAAGCTAAAGAGTCTGGAGGAAAGTTACGAGCAACGATGTCTGGAATTTTAGCCGCAAATAAACCGATTGATGAAAAAAAATTCTTTTCAATTATTAATCTTAAGGCAGGTGTAGAAGAAGGGGTTAAAAACCCAGGTTTAGATAAAAACAAAAAATCAATTGAGCTTGTGAAAGATTTTAAGAATTCAAAAGAGTGGAAAACGGTAAATAATACGTTTGAGCTAATTTTAAAAAACTCAGAAAAAGGTGCTTATTATCAGGATTCTTCAGAATTCTTTAATGTCATTACCGTTGCTTTAAATAAATTAGGAAGTTTAATTACTCATCACAAAGGAGTCATTAGAGGAAGTATTGATTCTAGTAAAAATGAATCTTTTTCCAGTATATTAATGATAGGTATACTTTCTTTTTTAAGTATTGTCGTTGTGAGCTTAATCATGTACATCGTGACACGTTCAATATCTCAGGGAATTTTAAATATTTCTTCTAGATTAATTAAATCTTCTCAAGATGTTTCTGTTTCAAGTGAAACAATGGCCTCTATTAGTAGTCAGTTGAGTGATTCGGCAACCATGCAAGCTTCTTCGTTACAACAGACGGTTTCTTCTATAGATGAAATTAGTAGTATGGTTCAAAAAAATGCAGACTCAGCAATGTCGTCTACAAAAGTTTCTGAAAAATCAACAGAAGCAGCTTCGATAGGAAAAAAGAAAATCGATAGCATGATTGTTTCAATTAAAGATATCTCTAAAAGTAATGATGCAATTATGGAAGAGATGGAGAATAACAATGCTGAAATATCTAAAATTGTTGATGTGATTTCAAAAATTGCAGAAAAAACCACTGTAATCAATGATATTGTATTTCAAACTAAGCTTTTATCTTTTAATGCTTCAGTGGAGGCTGCGCGGGCTGGAGAGCATGGAAAAGGATTTGCTGTTGTAGCAGAAGAAGTCGGTAATTTGGCATCTATGTCTGGAAATGCTGCTTTAGAGATTACAGAGATGTTGGAAACTTCGACTAAACAAGTTAAAGATATTGTTGAAAAATCAAAAGGAAAAATTGAATCTTTAGTAAAAGAGGGAAAAGTAAAAGTTGATTCTGGTACTCAGACTGCAATTGAGTGTGGAGAATCACTTGAAGAGATATTGCAAAATGTTGGATCTGTAAATGAAATGGTCCGTGAAATATCAAGTGCAAGTGCTGAACAATCAGAAGGAGTTAAAGAGGTTACTAAAGCGATGCAGAATCTTGATCAAGTTTCTCATCAGAATACAGCTGCCGCAAATGATTCATCTGAAACGGCAAGAAAACTTAAAGATCAGTCTTCTGGACTGCAGTCTGCAGTTGAGGAATTAGTTCGCATGGTAAATGGAAGTAATTCTACTACTAATAATAATAAAGTTTCTTCTAATGTGAGTCATCAAAAACAAAAAGTAACAAACATTGTTGAATTTAAGAGTAAACCTTCTAAGAAGGTAAAAGAGAATGTAAAATCGAATAAAATAATAAAGAGAGAGAATTCTAAAGTCCAAGAATTAAAAGTGGTAGGTATGGATTCTGGAATTCCTTCAGAGAATGATCCTCGTTTTGAAGATTTGTAGAAATGAATTGATAAGAGTTTATCATAAGGTGATCTAATGGCGACTGCAGCAAAGACAAGTAATGATGATTGGACAATCCAGGATTTAGCTCTTCATATTTCAGAGGTTATTGGAAAAGAGAGTGGAAATGTTCTTGGAGAAAATCAACAGTCAATGGTGTTAAGTCGTCTTAAAAAAAGAATGATTGATTTAGGTAATTTAACTCCTTCTGAATATTATCAGCATTTACAAAATCACTATAAAGACGAAACTTCTCATTTGGTGTCTCTTTTGACTACTCATCATACTTTTTTCTTTAGAGAATTTCTTCATTTTGAATTTATTTTAAATAATCTAGAGGAAATTATTCAAAGAGTGAAATCTAGAGGTGATAATAAGATTCGTATTTATTCAGCTGCATGTAGTCGAGGTCATGAAGTTTATTCTTTGGCTACTTTTATGGAGTATCATTTAAAAGATTATCCTGAAATTTCGTATGAAATCTTCGGAAGTGATATCGATCCTGAAAGTGTTAAAATAGCTAAAAATGGAGTTTATCTTTATAGTGAAGTAAAGTCTATTCCTCAAATTTATGTTTCTGGAAATTGGCAAAGAGGTGTTGGAGAAATTTCTAACTATGCAAAAGTTAAATCTCATATTAAAGAGAAATGTGAGTTTGGAGTAGTAAATTTATTAGATCTTAACTCAGTGTTGAGTGGGAAAAAATTTGATTTAATTTTTTGTCGGAACGTATTTATTTATTTTGATAATGAAACTATTTTTAAAATTGTTTCTAGTTTTAAAAACTATCTTTATAAAAACGGAGTCTTGGTCACTGGAATCAGTGAGTCACTTAAGACCATTGATATAAAAAAGAAATCACTTGCTCCAAGTGTGTATGCTTTTGATTTTGAAGAAAACGTTCCTGATTTGAAAATTGTTAAAGATGAAACGGCTCCTGTTGAAGTGGTTAAACCCCATAAACCGATCATTCCAAAACCAATTAGAATGTTAGTTGTGGATGATAGTGCAAGTGTCGTTAAGTTATTAGGGAAAATGTTTAGTAGTGATCCTGACTTTGAACTTGTTGGAACTGCTGAGAACGGTAAAGAAGCAGAAGAGTTTTTAAAGAAAAATCACGTAGATGCAATGACTTTAGATATTCATATGCCCGAGATGGATGGTGTTGAATATTTAAAAAAGAACTATAAAAATGGTCATCCACATGTTGTGGTGGTATCCAGTGCCAGTAGAGAAGATACTCGTTATGCACAAAAAACTTTAGAGTACGGTGCTACTGATTTTGTTGAAAAACCCGCGTTAAATAATTTTAAAGAAAGAAGCGAAGAAATAAAAAATAAAATAAAAATGGCTTTCTTTAATAATAGTTCGAAAGAGAAATCTATTGATAAGAGTTTTGAAAAAGATTATTTAATTGAAAACTGTGAAACAAAGGCCAGGGTTTTCTTTGCTAGTGTCGGTGATAGTAAGAAAATTAAAGAAACATTAGATTCTTTTAAAGGAACTCAGCCCCCATTGTTTATTTTTTACGAAGGAAATTCTAATCAATTAGAGATGATTTCTGGTAATTTAAATACTAAACAGAAAGTAATGCCATTTAGTGAAGATCAAGCAATCGAAAATAACTTAGTTTATGTTTGTGATTTCAATCAGCATTTCCCTTTTTTAAAAGATCTTCTTTCGAAGAGGAAAGTGAGTTTTTCAGTTTTTGGAATTTGTTCTGAGAAGGTAGAAAAAGAAATTATCGAATTTGATGAAAAACAGCTTCTTTTAGAAGATATTTCTGAGATCAATCAGAGTTTGAAAGAAATCGCTACTGATATTTTTCCATGGACGAGTTTTTCTCATGTTGGAACGGAGTATTTGTCTAAGGAATAATATGAGTATAAAGCGACTTATCCAAAGTTCAGCCCCTTCGACTCGAATGAATATCCATCCAGAAATGGGGTTGTTGTTAATTGAAAAAAACGATGGACGTTTCGAATGTCTTTATTTGGATTCACCTAATAAAGATGAACTATCTAAGTTAACCCGATATAAAAATTTAAGATCAGTTAAATACGTAGGAGGAGAGAAAACACTGCTTCTTATAAAAGAGCTTCGTTTGGAGTGGCCTTCTTATAAAAGAGAAATTATTATTAATTCAAAAAGACAAGCAGTTTTTTATACTGAAACTGGAAAAGTAAGAATTGAAAAGCAAATAAGAAGTGAAATCAAGTTAAGTGAATCCAAAAAAAAGGTACTTATTATTGATGATAGTAAGACGGTGCAAAAACTTTTAAAAAAAATAATAGAATCTTCATCTGAGTTAGAAGTGATGGGTATCGCTGATCGTCCTAGTGCAGCTAAAAAAATATTAGAAAAAGAAAAACCAGATTTAATTACACTTGATGTTCATATGCCAGAAATGAATGGTGTAGAGTTTTTTAAATCCTATCTTAAAAAACTGAATATCCCGACTTTTATGATTAGTTCCATTAGTATTAATGAAGGACCGTTAGTTATGGAGGCCTTGTCTGAGGGTGTCATTAACTATATTCAGAAACCTTCTGTAGATAAAATAGCTCAAATTGCTCCTGAAATTGTTCAACAACTAGAGTCAAGCTACGTAAAAACACCGGAGACACCAAGTTCATTAGGTAAAGCTCAAAGAGTTTCTGTTCAGTTTGAAGATTTAGAAGGGTTAATTGCTATTGGATCTTCGACAGGAGGTACACAGGCACTTCAACAAATTTTTGAGAGGTTGCCCAGTGAAATTCCACCGATCGTTGTCGTTCAGCATATTCCTGCCGTTTTTTCTAAAGCACTTGCTGATCGCTTGAATGACTTGAATCCTTTTACTGTTAAAGAGGCAGAAGATGGAGAGGAAATAAGGAAAAATACGATTTATATTGCTCCTGGTGGAAATCAAATGAAACTTAGAAAAACAGGGGATAAATATACAGTAGAGATTAATGATGATCCTCCTCTAAATCGATTCAAACCGTCTGTTGATTATTTATTTAATACAATACCATCTCTTAATGTAAGTAGGTTAGTGGGGCTAATTCTTACAGGAATGGGGAAGGACGGTGCAGAAGGGCTTTTAAAGTTGAAACAAAGTGGAGCGTATACGATTGCGCAAGATAAAAAAAGCTCTGTGGTCTTTGGAATGCCCAAAGAAGCAATTAGAATTGGAGCGGCTTGTGTCGATCTTCCTTTGGAGGATATCGTTCAACGATTAGTTATAGAGTATAATCGACTTTCTGTTTTTAATAAAAAAATTGGATAAAAATTTATTTTTTTAT
>PBMP01000073.1 GCA_002722705.1 Pseudobdellovibrionaceae bacterium
AATTGTGGATTTTCTGAGACCGCTTCAATTACCAGGTCGACATCTGAAAGTTTTTCTAGTCCTTCTACCAGCATAATTTGATTTAAAAGATTCGTTGCATCTGATTCAGAAATTTTTTCTTTTTTAACAAGTTTTAAAAGAGAAGCTTCGATCTTTTGTTTTCCTGCTTGAGCAAGATCTATATTTTGATCCGCAAGTCTGACCAAAAAACCGCTTTTTGCTGCCGTTTGAGCAATTCCTCTTCCCATTTGTCCGGAACCTAAAACACCGATCACCTGAACTGACATCAAAACCTCTCTTTGATATTAAAATAAAAAATAGAACTGTTTTTATAGCCTTTTTCAGTAAAAGGAGCTAGGTAAAAAGAAAATAACTCAACTACTTCCCAATGCAAAAATCTGAAAAAATCTTAGCAAGTAAATCATCACTCAAAGTCTCACCAATTAAAGGGGCCAGCGCATGGAGTGCGTGCCGAACATCCGATGCAAATAAATCTTCACAAGTTGCCTCAAGTCCTGCGCGAAGTGCAATAAGCGTCTTTTGAACAGCTTTCAGATGATCTAAACGAGTCAGTATGACCTCCCCTTTTTGTTTAGAAAGGCTTTTATCAGCAAATTGAATCATTTGATCAATTGCTTGAGATAGTCCATCCCCCGTAATCGACGAGGTTTGAACCCAGGATTCAACCTGAAAAAAATCCAGCTCTCTTCGTTTCATAGAATCTTTCAAATCTGATTTAGTAAGAATTCCAATTGTCTTTTGATAAGGTTTTCCTAGCTCTGACCAAATTTCTTTTAAACTTTCAAAAGAGTCTGAAGAGTCAATGACCAATAAAACTAAAAATGCATTTTCAACGGATTGGCGTGTCCGTTCCATCCCAATTTTTTCAATTTCATCAGAAGTAAGATTTCTTAAACCAGCAGTATCTTCCAATCTAAATGTATAGGACTGACGGTGTGAAGCTAACGTTAATGTTTCACGTACAATATCTCTCGTTGTACCAGCAATTCCTGAAACAATTGATCGATCCTGCCCTAAAAGAGCATTAAAAAAGCTAGATTTTCCAGCATTAGGTAAACCCACAAAAGCAACTGGGATTCCTTCTTGAATGAGTTGTCCTTTAGCAAAACTTGCTTCTAGTTTTGCTAAAGAACGGATAATCACTTTCGTTTTTTCCTTCAGATGAGGAAGGGAGAGTTGCTCAACTTCTTGATCAGAAAAATCAATTCCAACCTCTCCAAGCATCGCTAAATCTCTCAAGTCATTTGATAAACTTTGAATGAGTTGATTTTGTGTACCTGAAAGTTTTTCAATTGCAATCTCATGAGCCTGTTGATTTTTCGATTCTATTAAATCAGGAATTGCTTGAGCTTCTGTAAGAGAAAGTTTTCCATTTTTCACTGCTCTAAAACTAAACTCTCCTGGAAGCGCTTGGCGTACTCCTTCTTTAAAAAAAGAGGATAAAATTTTCTCTGCAATAAATGAACTTCCGTGAAAACCAACTTCAACCAAATCTTCACCTGTAAAACTCTTTGGATTTTGATAATAAGTCCAAACAACTTCATCAATCAAAGCTCCTTCATCATCAAAAAGTTTTCCAAAGTAAGCCTGATTAGGTTTTGGACTACTCTTTAGATTTTTTAATCTTTTTTTAAACGATGAGAACGCCTCGGGTCCAGAAATTCGAATTAATGCAATAGCTCCTCCCAATGAGGAACTCAATGAAGCAATTGTATCTTCTTGAAAATAATTTAGCCCTGGCAAAGACTTAAGTTCCTTGCGCTGGTTTTAATGCGCTTTTTTCCGATCCACCTAACTTTTTATTTAAAAATAATTGCTGGAGGATACTAACAATCATATTCGTTAGCATGTATACGGTTAAACCTGACGGAAGAGTAATCATAAACGCCCCAAAAATTAAAGGCATTAACTGCAACATCTTTTGTTGAGCTGGATCTGTTGCTGTATTTGGAGTCAGCTTTTGCTGAACCCACATTGTTAATGTCAGAACAACCGGAGTGATATAAAAAGGATCTGCAACAGACAAATCTTGTAACCATCCCATAAACGGAGCTTGATAAAGCTCTACAGAACTGTATAAAACTCGATACAAAGCAAAAAATACCGGTATTTGTAAAAGCATTGGAAGACAACCCGCTACCGGATTGTATCCTTCTGTTCTCATCAACACCATCATTTCTCGATTCAAAGCTTCCTTATCATCTGCATATTTTTCTTTAAGAGCCGCAAGTTTTGGTTGAAGTGCGGACATTCTTTTCATGCTTTTCATACTCTTATAATTAAGAGGAAAAGTGAGAAGTTTTAGAAAAATAGTAAGTAAAATAATCGCCAAACCATAGTTATGTAAGAAGCTATAAAGCCATTTTAACCCTGAAAGTAAAGGATAAGCCAAAAACGTAAACCACCCGAAATCAACAAGAGAATCTAGTGACGGCGCAACCATTCTTAACTGATGCAAATCTTTTGGCCCAAAATAAATCCTAAAAGGAATTTCAATCTCAGATGAAGAAACAGGAAACACAAGACTTGCCCTCCCTGCATGCTCTCCTGCTGGTTGAATCAAAGCTCTTGGAATAATCCCTTCTTGGGGGACAACAGCTAAAGTAAAATACCGATTAGCTGCGGCAATCCATTTAACCCCTGTATTAACCATTTGGTTTTCTTCAATATCACGAACTTCAACTCGCTCTATTTTATTTGCAGTATAATAAGCAAGGACTCGGTCTACTTCTTCTCTATTATCAGTTAAACTTTTTGAAAAAAGAGAAAGATAAGCAAAATTTGGTCTAGCCTTCTTAAAGGTAGCTTTTAAACGAACATTTAAATAAGGTGCCCCTTCTACTTCTTCTATCGTACGACTCATTTTGATGCGATCATCTTCATAAGTCCACAACGAGGCTCCTTGTTCTGTTTTTTTAAATTTTCCTCGAACTTGAGATAAATTTGCAAATTCTGCCAAATCAACATCAAACATCAAATTAGAAACTTGATTGGTAACCGATAAAAGATCGACCTTTAAATCCTTCTGAGTTTTATCTAAAGTATAATCATTTAAATGCCACGCCTCTAGAAAAGATGCCCCTGATCCTAATACCAAAGCGCTTGAATGAAGATTCATTTCAACTTTTTGAACAGGTTCCAAATTTTTCATTTGAACCTGTTTCGCTATTGCATGCGAAGATTCAGGTACCGTTTTGACTCCCTCATCCTTTGTTATTTCAGAATTTGAAGTCTTATTCGTTTTCTGTCCCTGGACACGAGGCTCTAAATAAAGTTTTTGCCATCCAAGAAAAATAAAAAAACACAAGACTATTGCAACGATCGACCTTTTATCCATACTGTTCACACCTTTTCGCTACGAGCAACTTTCAATTTAAATCGAGGTACAGGATCATACCCGCCTTTTGATCCTGGATGACACCTTAAAATTCGTTTTAATGAAAAAAGAATCCCTTTAATAAATCCATGAGTTTCAACTGCTTCAATTGCATAATGGCTACAAGAAGGACTAAAACGGCATCCCGCTGCACTTCCAGTAAATACACGAAGTGCCGGTGAGCCGATCCGTTGATAAAGATGAATCAGAAAGATAAGAAAGGAAGAAAAAATTTTCACTCTACACTTTCCCTTATTTTTTGAATTCCAACTTTCATTGAACTCTTCAGAGAAGAAAGATAAGGGTATTCAAGATTACGCTTCTTTGAAACAACAACATGGTAATCATAAGATCCTAGTTCATGCCCTGCTAATCTAAATGCTTCACGAACCACTCTTTTCACTTGGTTTCTTTTAACGCTTCCAAATTTAGAAGTGACACTCATTCCAAGCCGAAAATGACCATAAGAATTTCTCACTCTAAAAATAACACAAGATTTTAATCGGTAAACTTGCTCTGATCGAAAAAAGGTAAGGTACTCTTTCTTATGATGCAATCTAACTGAAGGAGGGAATAAAAAAGCCCCTTGCTCCAGAAGGGGCTGAGAAGATTTTGATTTCATGGATTCGAACTAAACGTTTTATTTTCCTGCAACGGTTACAGTAAGACGCTTTCTGCCTTTTGCTCTTCTTCGGCTAACTACTTTACGGCCATCTGAAGATTCCATTCGCGCACGAAAACCATGTTTTCTTCTTCTTTTAGTTCGACTCGGTTGATAAGTCCTTTTCATAGTAAAACTCCAATAAATTTTAGATCTTGGGATTATCTAAGGTTGAGAGGATTGTCAAGGCTCAAGGTCCATGATAGGCCTGCTGATCTGAGGACATCTTTTGTTCGGCATTCTTCTGGGGTAGGGAAATATGAAAAGTTCTTTAGAAACAAACCGTTCTGATTGGCCAGAGCTCTGGCAAGCCACTTATCGTATTTTAGAAGATCAAGTCGTTCCAAATCAGCTAAGAGCGTGGATTCAACCTTTAGAATGGGAAAAATCTGAACAAAATGAATCAAAAATTCAAGTATTTTTCAAAGCTCAAAATGACTTTTCTGCTGCGTGGGTACGAGACCAATACCAAGGAACAATTGAAAAAGCACTCACTCAAGTTACTGGAAAAACAGCTAAAATTGAAGTCTCTGCAAAAGAGGGAACCGAAAATGCGGAACCTCAATTAGGCGCTCGGGTTGAACGCTCACCACTGACTCTTGACCCTACAGACAGTCATCCGATGACAAAATCAACACCAATTCAACCCGTCACAAAGGGGGTTGTATTAACAACGAATGAAAAGCAAACTTCCTTAGAAGCAGGATTAGACCCACGGTATACTTTTGAGACCTATGTCGTTGGGAATTCAAATCAATTTGCTCATGCCTCCGCTGCCGCTGTCGCCGAAAGCCCTGCTCAGCAATACAATCCTCTTTTTATTTATAGTGAACCTGGGCTTGGAAAAACGCACCTCCTTCATGCCATTGGAAACCACGTTCTTTCTAAAAATCCGCAAGCAAAAGTCAGATATATTTCAGCAGAAAGTTTTGTGAACGAACTGATTGAATCCATTCAACACCATAAAATGTCTCAATTTCGAAGTCTTTACCGAAATAGCTACGACATTCTCCTTATCGATGACGTTCAATTTATTGCTGGACGTAAAAAGACAGAAGAAGAATTTTTTCATACCTTTAATGCTCTTTACGGCTCAAAAAGACAAATCGTGCTTGCAAGTGATCGTCCTCCAAAAGAGATTGAGAGTTTGGAACAACGACTCGTAACCCGATTTGAATGGGGACTTGTTTCAGATATTACTGCACCAGAAATTGAAACTCGAATTGCAATTTTAAAGTCAAAAGCGGAACTGGACGATATTTATCTTCCAGACGATATTGCTACTTTTCTGGCTACCTACGTCAAAGATAATGTGAGAGAGTTAGAAGGAATTTTAATTCGTCTTCAAGCACAAGCAGCTCTAACTGGAGCTGAAATTTCTATGGAAATGGCGAAACATGAATTACGTGCCGCTGTACCAGAACAAGGGTCTCAACTGACTGTAGAAACTATTCAAGAAATCGTAGCAAAGCACTTTGGGATAAAAGTCACGGATTTAAAATCCACGAGTCGAATGAAAAGTATCGCTCTTCCAAGACAAATAGCGATGTATTTAATTCGAAAATATACTGGACTTGGATTTAAGGATATTGGGAACCACTTTGGTGGAAAAGACCATACAACGATCCTTCACGCCTATCATAAAATTGATAAATCTTATGAAAAGGACGTTTCCATACGAGAAGCCGTCGAAGCAATTCAAAACCAACTCTAATTTCAAAATACAACTCTAAAAACGTTATTGAAACAAAAGAGGGCTTTTTTAACCCCTATATTTTGACTGTGGATAACCTCATTTAATCAACTATCATTTTTCTGTGGATAAGTCTGTGGATAACCTGTGAATGAGCTTGTGGATAACTTTTTATTCACAAGCTCATTCACAAGCTGTTCACAGGTTTTTCAACGACTTTTTTTTACTTAACAGATTTAAATTAAAAGAGATTTTTAGTTATCCACACTATCCACAGGAGGTGTCGTCATTAGGCAGAAATCGAACAAATACCCTTTTAGTGCACTATTGTGGATAACTCGCTTTTTTTATCCACAACAGCCCCTCAACTCCTTAATTAATATATTATTTTAATCTTATTTATTCGACTTATCCACAAAACCTTGTGGATGGCGCTGTGGATAAAGCATGAGCTGCATGTCATCTTTTTTTATCCACAAAATAGGCTTTTTATCCCCATCCCTTATCCACGGTTTATTCACAGGTATTTGTTTAATTATTTTATAGAGTTAACTGTCTTATCCACTTATCCACGAACGCTACTACGACTACGAAGTATTTATATATATGGTTTTAATAGTAGTATAGAGTTCAAAGGTTCTTATTTTAGGTTTTCCTTATGAGCAATCTTGATGTACCCAGTGGAAGGTCATGTTGTCTATTTAGGGGAAACTGAAAATGAAGTTTACTGTTGATCGAGATTCGTTATTAGAAGCTATTCAAAAAGTTCAGTCTGTAGTTGAAAAGAAAAACACTGTTCAAATTCTTGCAAACATTCTTTGCCAAGTAAAAGATCAGCACCTTTCATTATGTGCTACCGATTTAGAAGTGGGAATCAAAGTAAGTCTTCCAGTAGGAGTTGAAGAGGAAGGTCGTATTACTCTTTCAGCAAAACATTTTGCAGATATTGTTAAAGAACTCCCTAGTCGCCCTTTACAAGTTTCTAGAAAGAGCAATGATTGGATTGAAATTACTTCTGGTAAGTCTAGATTTAATATCGTGAGTTTGTCTGCAGATGAATATCCGACACTTCCCTCTTTTGAAGAAAAAGATTATTCAACTGCACGAGTCGATTCCTTAGTAGAAATGATTGATCGAACTTCTTTTGCAGTTTCAACTGACGCGACTCGATATCATCTCAATGGGGTCTTTTTTGAACAGATTGAAAACAACGTTATGAGAATGGTTGCCACTGACGGTCATCGATTGTCATTTGTGGATAAAGAAGTTTTTCAGGAAATGCCAGAATTTAAGCGAGGTATGATTATCCCCAAAAAAGGATTGGGAGAATTAAAGAAGCTTCTTGATCAATCTGATTCAACTATCTCACTTGCTTTTGATCGTGGTTACTTTTTTGCTCATTCTGGGGAAACTTATCTTTTTATCCGGCTCATTGAGGGAGAATATCCTGACTACAAACAAGTGATTCCTAAAAATTCCTCTCAGACCGCCCGAATTTCACGTGAGGCGCTTGTTTCAGGTCTTCGAAGGGTAAGTCTTCTTGCTCACGAAAAAAGTCGCGGAGTGAAGCTAGGATTTGAGGAAAACCTACTTGTCATTTCATCTTCAAACCCTGATATGGGAGAGGCTCGAGAAGAGTTAGATATTGAATACACAGGGGAAGCTATTGATATTGGTTTTAACGCAAAGTATCTATTGGATTGTTTACCCTCAATGAATGCGGATTTTGTTGAGTTTAAATTCAAAGATCGATTGAGTCCTGGGATTTTACAAGCGGAAGGCCATCTCAATCACACCTATGTCATCATGCCAATGCGTATTTAATTTATGAAAATTCAAAGTCTTCGGCTTAAGCAGTTTAGAAATATTTCTGAGCTGGAATTGAGTCCGGGTCCACATTTGAATTTTATTTTGGGGAAGAATGCTCAAGGGAAGACCTCTCTTATCGAAGGATTGTCTCTTCTGGCTACGTTAAGAAGTTTTCGAAGTTCCCATGCGAGTGAGTTGATTTCATGGGGAAATGAAAGCTCTGAAGTTGAGTGTAAGCTACAAAGTGTAGATCAAAGTGGTTCTTGGGATACCCATTTAAAATACACAATGAGTCATGAACCTCGTCTAAAAAATCCGAAAAAAAAAGCCTTCATCAATGGAAAAGGTTATTCCAGTGCGAGTTCTTATTTAAAACAACGATTTGTCCATGCAGCTCTTGGTTTTCATACGATTGTTTTTCATCCTGCAGATCACGAACTCATTCGTGGAGAGCCTAAACTTCGACGAAATTATTTGAATCAAATGATTTGTGCTGAAAATTTTGACTATTTAGATTTGTACAATCGTTATCAAAGAGTTTTAAAACAAAGAAATGCTGTTCTTAAACAAGAGCCTTTGGCTGTGGATATCTTAGAGGAATTTACAAAACAACTTATCCACATTGGTGCACAACTTGTCCACAGCCGTTTTGAGTTTCTTGATCGTCTCAGTAAGCAGCTTAAAATGAACCTTAAAAAAATTGCTCCAAAGCAGCCAATGCTCGATGTTTTTTATCTCAGTTCATGGTTGTCAGACATTCAGAATGACGATAAGAATCAAAAGGCGAATAATCTCTTTATTAACAATAATTTAGAGGGTGTAAGTTTCACTGGACAAGGGCACTTCCCTTCGTTAGAAAAAGTAAAGAAAGCCTTTCAAATTCGACTGGAAAAAAGAGCGCTTGCAGAGAAGAGAATGCAAACGACCCTTGTTGGACCGCATCGTGATGATTGGACTCTTCTTCTAGGAAATCAGGTTTTAAAGGGCCATGGTTCTCAAGGAGAAGTAAGATCTGCATTGCTTGCGTTGAAGCTTTCTGAAATTGATCTTTTTCGAGAAAAGACAGGGTTACGTCCTGTCCTATTACTCGATGATATTTCATCGGAACTCGATAAAGATCGAAGGATATTTTTGTTGAAAACTCTTTCTGAGACTGATTTGCAGGTTTTTGTAACGAGTACTGAAGAAGTAGACGTGCCCGCAAATCGATTTTGGATTGAAAATGGAAAGCTGAAAGAATCAAATGATTCCAGCTATGGATTAACTTTTTCAAAAGAACTGACAAATGAGTACCGAGACCAATCCGAATTCAAACTATTCAGCCGATCAGATTAAAATTTTAGAAGGACTAGAAGCTGTTCGTAAACGTCCTGGAATGTACATCGGGGACACTGGTGTAAAGGGATTACATCATTGTGTGTATGAAATTGTGGATAACTCTGTGGATGAATGTCTTGCAGGTTATGCCAAAAAAATTAAAGTCACAATCCATGTGGATAACTCGATTACTGTTTCTGATGATGGTCGAGGAATTCCAACAGGAATGCACAGTTCTGGAATTTCCGCTGTAGAAGTAGTTTTTACTAAACTTCATGCAGGTGGAAAGTTTAATGAAGAAGGTGGAGCATATAAAGTTTCAGGGGGGCTACATGGCGTAGGTGCTGCCGTTGTAAATGCGCTTTCTGAAACTCTTCATGTCGAAGTCAAACAAAATGGAAAAGTTTATAAACAGAATTACAAGGTCGGGGTTGCACAAGGACCACTAGAAGTTGTCGGGGAAACGGATCTTCGAGGGACAGCAATTACCTTTAAACCTTCCGCAGAAATTTTTGAGTCGGTCGAATTTAATGTGGATACTTTGGCGAACCGAATGCGAGAGCTTGCTTTTTTGAATAGTGGGTTACGTATTCAATTGATCGATGAAAGAATAGAACCTCAGAAAGAGCAAGAATTTTTTTATGAGGGTGGAATTCGAGAATTTGTTCGGCATATGAACAAATCAAAAACACCTATACATGAAGAGGTTATTGTTTTTGCTGCTGAAAAAGATGGAATGGTGGCAGAAGTAGCAATTCAATGGAATGATTCTTACTCTGAGACGATTACTTCATATGTGAATAATATCCACACAATTGAAGGTGGAACTCACGTTTCTGGTTTTAGGAATGCGTTGACTCGCGCTGTGAATAAGTATGCTCAGTCCAGTGGATTGTTAAAAAATTTGAAAGAAGGAATTACTGGTGACGATATTCGAGAAGGAATCGCAGCAGTCGTTAGTGTAAAAGTTCCAGAGCCTCAGTTTGAAGGACAAACAAAAACCAAATTGGGCAACAGTGAAGTTGAAGGTTTTGTTGGTGCTGTTAGTTATGAAAAAATTGGGATTTTTTTAGATCAAAATCCATCAATTTCTAAAAAAATTGTGAATAAGTCTGCTGAATCCGCGAGAGCACGATTAGCTGCTCGGAGAGCAAGGGATTTAACGCGACGGAAATCAGCATTAGATTTGGGAGGACTTCCTGGAAAGATGGCTGACTGCCAAGAAAAAGATCCTGCTCATTGTGAACTTTACCTTGTTGAGGGAGATTCAGCGGGAGGTTCGGCAAAACAAGGCCGAGATCGTAAAGTTCAAGCGGTTTTACCGTTAAAAGGTAAAATTTTAAATGTTGAAAAAGCACGTTTCGAGAAAATGCTTACCTCAGATGAGGTAAAAGTTCTGATTACAGCTTTAGGAGCTGGAATAGGGAAAACTGAATTTAATATTGCAAAAGTTCGTTACCATAAAATTATTATTATGACCGATGCGGATGTGGATGGTTCCCATATTCGAACTTTGTTGCTCACTTTCTTTTATCGGCAGATGCCAGAGATTATTGAAAGAGGGTATCTCTATATTGCACAACCTCCTCTTTATCGGGCTAAAAAAGGTAAAAGTGAGAAATATTTAAAAAATGATGCTGAACTTACACAGTATTTAGTTAACGTAGCTCTTGATCAATTCACTGTTTCCTTTAACGGGAAACAGATACCAAAAGCAGAATTAATTCCAGCGCTACGAGCAGCAAACCGACTTACAAATGGTTTGGTAAAAGGAGCACGACGAATTCATCTCCAAGCGTTACGTGAGTTAATTTATTTAAATTTTAATGTGGAAACATTAAAATCTGAGACAGCAATAAAAAATGTGTTTGATTCCATTGCTAAAAAATTAGCGCCTCGTGGAATTGAATTAAGTTACGAACTTCAAGAAGATAAAGAACATGGTTGTTTTAAAGTGGAAGTACAGTCGATTGATGAAGGTTCTAGGAAAAAAACTACTTTAAACAGAGTAACTGTAGATTCTCCTGAGTATGAAGAACTTCAAAAATTTTATGAAACAATGACCGTTATTGGATCAGGTCCATTTATTATTCAAAAGGAAAATAAAGAGGATCAAGAGATATCTAATGTTGAAGCACTTTATGATTTTGTTTTATCTGAAGGAAAATCAGGAATGAATATTCAACGTTATAAAGGATTAGGAGAAATGAACCCAGAACAACTTTGGGAAACAACTATGGATCCTAGTACACGCACTCTTCTTCAAGTAACCGTTGCTGATGCAGTGGATGCAGATGGAATATTTTCTGTCTTGATGGGTGATCAGGTTGAACCGAGAAGAAACTTTATTGAAGAAAATGCACTTAGAGTGAGGAATTTGGATATATGAGTTTGCGGACAGAAATTTTGTCAGTCGGGTCTTATGTACCTACCCGAAAAGTTACAAATGATGATTTAAAAGCTTACATGGATACTTCTGATGAATGGATTCGTCAAAGGACAGGTATTGAGCAAAGGTATTGGATCGAAGATGATTCAATATCAACTTCCGATTTAGCATTGAAAGCATCTGAGGATGCAATTCAGAAAGCAGGAATAAAAAAAGAGGATATTGATTTTATTATCTTAGGGACACTGAGTCCTGATGTTCAATTTCCGGGAACTAGTTGTTATCTTCAAGCAAAATTAGGTCTTCCAGGAGTGCCCACATTAGATATTCGTCAACAGTGTTCTGCTTTTATTTACGGAATGTCAATTGCAGATCAATTTATTCGATCAGGGATGTATAAAACGATTCTTTTAGTTGGATCAGAAGTTCATTCAAAAGCATTAGAGTTATCCACAAGAGGAAGAGATGTGAGTGTCCTTTTTGGTGATGCAGCCGGTGCTGCGATTCTTTCTGCAAAATCAATTTCTGACTTATCCACAGATTCACATATTTTATCCACACATCTTCATGCTGATGGAAAATATGCAGGAGATTTAAGGTTTGATTTACCAGGAACGAAATATCCACGTTGGGTAATGAAAGAATTGATGGATGAACCTGATGCTTATCCACAAATGAATGGAAAACCTGTTTTTATGCATGCAGTAAAAAGAATGCCGGAAGTCTTGATGGAAGGGTTGAAGGAGAATGATCTTTCTCCGGGAGATATTGATCTTTTCATTCTTCATCAGGCTAATTTGAGAATTAATGATGCTTGTGCAAAAGCGCTTCAGGTAGATCCAGACAAGGTATTTAATACAATTCAAAGGTTTGGAAATACAACCGCAGCAACCATTCCGTTAGGACTTGCTGAAGCTGAAAAAGCAGGAAAGTTAAAAAAAGGAATGTTAGTAGCCTCAGCGGCATTTGGTGCCGGTTTTACTTGGGGTTCTGCAATTTATCGTTGGTAATGAGTGAGATTTAAAAATGAGTGATGTTACAAATCATAAAAATGTGAGTCCTGTAAATATTGAAGACGAGATGCGAGGCGCTTATCTTGATTATGCAATGAGTGTAATCATTGGTCGAGCGCTTCCAGATGTCAGAGATGGATTAAAACCTGTGCATCGACGGGTTCTCTATGCCATGCATGAACTGGGCAATAGTTTTAATAAGCCGTATAAAAAGTCTGCTCGTGTTGTGGGGGATGTGATTGGTAAGTATCATCCTCACGGAGACCAAGCTGTTTACGATACGATTGTTC
Source organism: Pseudobdellovibrionaceae bacterium (assembly GCA_002722705.1). Classification (GTDB taxonomy): domain Bacteria; phylum Bdellovibrionota; class UBA1018; order UBA1018; family UBA6935; genus UBA6935. The sequence goes on from PBMP01000073.1 coordinate 12,570, forward strand.
GAATGGCTCAAGACTTTGCGCTTCGATATACGCTCATCGATGGTCAAGGGAACTTCGGTTCTATTGATGGAGATAGTGCTGCGGCAATGAGGTATACCGAGGTTCGAATGCAAAAGCTCAGCAGTGAGCTTCTTGCTGATCTAGAAAAAGATACAGTAGATTTTGGTCCGAACTATGATGATTCTTTGACTGAACCTAAAGTATTTCCCGCTAAGTTTCCAAATCTTCTTGTCAATGGAGCAGCAGGGATTGCTGTTGGAATGGCAACAAATATTCCTCCTCATAATTTAACCGAAGTCATTAATGCAACTATGGCTTTAATTCAAAATCCTGAATTAAGTTCCATGGATTTAATGGAATATGTAAAAGGGCCTGATTTCCCTACAAAGGGATTTATTTTAGGAAATGCCGGCATTAAAAAAGCATATACCACTGGAAAAGGTTCAATCATGATGCGAGGACGTGCAGAGATTGAACCCGGTAAAGGTGATCGGGAAAAAATCATCATCACAGAACTTCCCTATCAGGTGAACAAAGCAAAGTTTATTGAAAAAATTGCTCAGTTGGTTCGAGATAAAAAAATCGAAGGAATTTCAGATTTAAGAGATGAATCAAATCGTGATGGAATACGAGTTGTTGTTGATTTAAAAAAGGGTGAGAATTCCAATATTATTTTGAATCGTCTTTATAAGTTAACCCCTCTTCAACAGTCATTTGGAATTACTCTTTTAGGGATTCATCAGAATCAACCTAAAGTTTTTAAACTCAATGAAATGCTGTGGGCTTTTATTGAACATCGAAAAGATGTAGTTTTAAGACGGACTGCATTTGAGCTGAGAAAAGCAGAAGCTCGAGCTCATATTTTAGAAGGTTTAAAAATTGCGGTTGAAAATCTTGATGACGTGATCAAACTGATTCGCTCGGCTCAAAGTCCTGATATCGCAAAAAAAGGTTTAGTTGAAAAATTTTCATTATCGTTGATTCAGGCACAAGCAATTTTAGATATGAGACTCCATCGGTTAACGGGTCTTGAAAGACAAAAAATTGTAGATGAATATGAAGAAATTTTAAAAATTATTGCTGAATTAAAAGCTATTTTAGCTTCAGAACAGCGAGTTTTTGAAATTATTACTGATGAATTAGAACAAGTCAGAAATTCATTTGGTGATGAAAGACAGACGGAAATTGTAGCAGATGAGACAAGTGATTTTGAAGTAGAAGATCTTGTTTCTGATGAAGATACATTAGTGACCTTGACTCATCGAGGTTATATTAAGCGTTCAGATCCAAAAGTTTTTAAATCTCAAGGGAGAGGTGGAAAAGGACTGAAAGGGATGACGACACAGGAAGGAGATTTTGCAACGGCGTTGTATCATACTACGACTTTGAGTTATCTTCTTTGTGTGACTAACTTAGGAAGACTTCATTGGCTAAAAGTTTATAAAATTCCAGAAACTGGTCGAACAGCTAAGGGTAAAGCGGTTGTTAATCTTGTTGCCCTACAAAAAGGTGAGACAATCCGAGCAATTTTGCCTGTTAAAAACTTCTCTGCTGATGAGTTTATGGTTATGTGTACAAAAAAAGGTGTGATTAAAAAGACTGCATTATCAGAATTTAAAAATGTAAGGACAGCAGGTGTGAATGCTATTTCGATTAAAGATGGTGATGAGCTCGTAAGTGCAAAAAGTACACAAGGTTCGTGTGATGTCTTTATTTATACAAAAAATGGAAAAAGTATTCGTTTTCAAGAAGACCAAGTTAGACCGATGGGCCGTACCGCTAGAGGTGTAACAGGCATGAAAATAGATGAAGATGACTGTGTTGTTGCATTAGAGACTTTTGATCCATCAAAAGAAGATCATGAAATTTTAGTGGTCTCTGAATATGGATATGGAAAGAGAACTCCTGTTTCGGAATTTAGAGCTCAGACTCGGGGTGGAAAAGGTGTTGTTGCCATGAAAACCGGTGATCGTAAGGGGGCTGTGGTTTCAGCATGTCAGGTTCTTCCTACTGATGAAGTGATGATCGTTTCTACTCAAGGAAAAACAATTCGTTTGAAGATTGAAGACATTTCGGAACAAAGTCGATATGCTACGGGGGTACGTTTAATGACAATGGCACCGGGTGAAAAGGTAGCGACATTAGAAACAATGGCAGAACAGGATGGTTCAACTCATTAGAGCTCAGTTTTTTGTTTATTTTATTTTGTTTGGATTGATTGGATGTTCAAGACATCCAGCGCTCTCTCACTATGAATTAGCACAAAAACTTTGGGATAAAGGAAAATACAAGGCTGCTGTCTCTGAATATCAAAAAGTTTTAAAAAAGGATCCTAAAGGAAAACTAGGAATTCAAGCTTTATATCAATCAGCATTTACTCAATTCTTGTATTTAAACGAGTATGAACAAGCTGCTCAAGAATTTGCAAAATATATCAAATTGAGTCGATCAGGTGAATCTATTTGGAAAGCTCAAGTTCAGTTGGGAGAGATTTTGTTTGTTCATACGAAAAACTACGATCAAGCAATTGAGATTTACTCTGATCTGCTTAAAAAGGATCCGACTCATAAAAAAGCTCCATTTTTTTTATTTAGAAAGGCAAAATCTTATTTCTTTCAGTGGGACTTTGAAAAAGCGATACAATATTTTGGTGACGTAGAAAAATGGTATCCTTCTTCTCCTTGGGCAGAAAAAGCCTCTTATGAAAAAGGTCTTTCTTATTTTACTTCTGCTGATGAGTTAAAATTGAGAGATTTAAAAAAAGTGCATGAACGATTTAGAAGTGCAATTTCACAATTAGAAACCTTTATGAAAGATTATCCTAAATCTGCGTTAATCCCTCATGCTCAATTTTTAATTGGAAATAGTTATGAAGAACTTGAAGAAAAAAATCAAGCTTTAGAGATTTATCAAAAGTTACTAAAAAATCATCCAACACCTGCTCTCATACAAGTAAGAATTCATCGATTGAATGAAAGAATTGAAAAAGCAGCTAAAGAACTCCGCTAAACTTAAAGGCGTATTCTTTTAGTCTGAAAAAATGAGCCTAATAACACCTTGAAATAGTAGATTTTTTTTTTATCTGATGAGATTGAGATTTCTCCGACGAATCCAATTGACGCTGCTAGGGGGAGGATGCTAACTCAACGGAGTTCAATGGAAAATCGTCATTGGGTGAAGAGCCTTGCTTTATTCGTTCATCTCAGCAGTGAGTTGATCTTTTGGTCGCTTTTAGGTGTTGGTTTGGGATATTGGGTTTCTTCTCGTTATGGAGATGTTCCTTGGATTGTCGCTTTAGGCGCAATTGTAGGGCTAGGTGTTGGCATGGGACGTTTGATAAAGACGTCATTGAAAGAAAATGAGAAAGAAAACTCAAAATGAGCAGTCGTTCGGTACCGATGAATAAGCAAGATCAATCTGCAATTCGTTTGAATTGGGTGACCTATTTTGGGATTGCCTTATTCTATGGACTATTCTGTTCTTCCCTCTTTGTTCTTTTTTCTTCAAACCGATTTCAAGCTGCACAAGTTTTTATTGTCTTTTGGTCCTTGTGTGTAATGGATTTATTTTTCTTAGAAAGATTAGTTGGGACCTTAATGCAGATGAGTCAATCTGCTCATACCGAAACTCGTTGGTCTTACGGAATTCAATCGTTGGTTTATGGGCTTTTAAAATTATTAATGTTAGGTGCAATTGTTGCTCTTTTATTTCACTATGGAAATAAAAATACACAAGGGTTACCTATTATCTTTGGATTGGGAACACTTGTAATTGTTCCGTTGTTTGGTGGCTTTTTATGGAGCCAGAAAACACTTTCAGAAAGAAGAGGTCATTAAAATGGAACATGGGTTTACCTGGTTTTCTTTAATCCCTGCGTTAGAACATGGTCCTCACCATGTAACGGGCTCTATTCTTATTGCTTCGTTCATGATCATTACGATGTGGGTGGCGAGAGTTCAGATGCTCAGAGCACATCACTCTTCAGAAGGAGCTTTGATTCCAGATGATAAGCTTTCATATCGGAATTTTTTTGAAATTTTAGCTGAGGGTCTTTTTAAATTAACTCAAAACGTCATTGGAGATCATGATGCTCCTCGTTTTTACCCGATGCTTGGAGTTCTTTTTACATTTATCTTTTTTTCAAATTTATTAGGTTTGATTCCTGGTTTTTTACCACCCACTGATAATTTAAATACAACCCTCGCTTTGGGAACGTTTGTTTTTATTTATTATAATTGGGTCGGTATTAAAGAACATGGAATTGGATATTTGAAACATTTTATGGGACCCGTGTTGTGGCTTTCTCCACTCATGGCAATTATTGAAATTGCTTCACACGTGTTTCGACCGCTCTCACTGGCTCTTCGTTTAAGAGGAAACATCATGGGGGACCACGTGGTTCTCAGTGTATTTAGTGACCTCGCTCCGTATTTAATCCCTATGATTTTTTATGGGCTTGGAATTTTTGTGGCTTTTGTACAGGCTTTCGTTTTTTGTTTAATGACGATGGTCTACATTTCTCTATCAACATCACACGACCATTAAGAAAGGAAAAATGGGATATGATTAGAAAAACTTGGACGACATTGACAGCACTGACAGTTTTATTGACTTCAGCTTCAGCTTTTGCTGAAGAGGGTGCAGCAGCAAGCCATGATCCATATGCTTCTTTAGCAGCAGCGTTGGCAATTGGATTAGCAGCATTTGGTGGATCTTTAGCGCAAGCAAAAGTCGGAGCAGCAGCTCTTGACGGGATTGCAAGAAATCCGTCTGCTCAAGGAAAGATTTTTGTTCCAATGATTATTGGTCTTGCTTTGATTGAATCTTTGGTGCTTTACGCTTTCGTAATTGCATTCGTTAAGATTCAACTTTAATTCAAACAAGTAAATTAAATAATTGAAACCCTTTCTCTGTTTATTCGGAGAGAGGGTTTTTTTTAAGAAATACATTTTATATTTACAGATAATCTCTTACCTATGTCTCTTTAATCCACATCAATTATATTTACGGGAACCTATGAATGTAAATTAAAGGGACATGGGTAAGTTGCAGCTATGCGGCATCATTGTAT
>PBMP01000074.1 GCA_002722705.1 Pseudobdellovibrionaceae bacterium
AAAAAAAAAAAAAAAAAAACGATCTTCAAGATTTTCTTAACAAAAATGACTCATTAAAATTGCAGAAGCAACAGAGACATTCAATGATGTGACTTTTCCCTTATTTGGAATCGTACAGACCACATCACAAAAAGATTCCGTCAAAGGCCTCATCCCTTTTTCTTCATTTCCCACCACAAGTAACCATTTTCGATCCAAGGACAGCGTTTGATACGAATCTCGGGCGTGCTCTGAAGATCCCAAAATCCAAAACCCCATATCTTTTGCAGTTCCTAAAGCGTTTTTTAAATTCGTTTCTATTGCAAAAGGAAGAACCTCAACTCCCCCACAAGAGACATCATAAACAACCGAACTCAGTGGAGCAGAGCGATGATTTGTCATCAATACTCCTTTCACACCTAAAAATGCAGCTGTTCTAAATATAGCCCCCACATTCTGAGGGTCCTGCACACAATCTAGCGCTAACCAAAGTCCATCTTCTTTTGAAGCAAATAAAGACTCTAAATCCACTTTCTTCTTTTCACGAACAGTCCCACTTGAACTCGCTGTTCGCCCAAAGCTTCCAGAATCTATTTTTCGTTTTCCTTTATCTGCTTTTTTTTCAACTACTGTTATTGAATGAGATTTTGCCGCATTTTTAACTGCTAACCACGGCCCCTTAAGATAGTCTTCTAAGATCTCGACTCTTTCAACGTCATGAGATCTCGACTCAATTGCTGCCAAAACACTATGTGGATTCGTTAATTTTAAGCTCATTGAAAATTGTCTCCACTACTTTCTTCGGTTGATCTGATTGAGTAATTGGTCGGCCGATCACCAACAAATCAGCTCCCATTTCTTGAGCCTGACAAGGAGTCATCACCCTTTTTTGATCCCCCAAATCAAACCCTTCGGGACGAATCCCCGGAACGACTGAGGTCAGACCTGGGAAAGCTTCTTTTAATTTTTTGACCTCATATGCCGAGCAAACAATACCATCAACTCCCCACTCTTTCCCAGACTCGAACATCGCAAATGCACTATCTTCAATTGTTTTTTGAGCTGCTCCCGCAAGTCTCAAATTGGACTGATCCCAGCTTTTCTGATCAAATGATGTCAATACGGAAACCCCTAGAATTTTCGGTGGTTTTCTTTCTCTTCCATAAAGATCAACAACACTTCGAATCATCTTTTCTCCTCCACTAAGATGGAGAGTAAGATAAGAAACACCTAGCTTTAAAATAGAATAAGCTGCTTTTTGCACGGTTGTTGGTATATCGTAGAGCTTCAAATCTAAAAAGATTTCATCTCCTCGATCAACCCGAGTCTTTACCCAAAGTGGTCCAGCAGAACAAAAAAGTTGAAGTCCAACTTTCCAAACAACAGGAAAATCCTTTAACTCTTCCATTAATTTTTCAGCCAACTGATGATTTTCAAAATCAAGTGCAACAGCAAGTTTACTTTTCATTTAATAACTCTTTGAAAAAATTACCTTAACATTTCCTTCAGGCAAAATCTTCCCCGTCGTAAAACAAGGTTGTTGAACTCGAATAGGTTTATTGGCTTCATCCAGTAAAATACAACGAGGGGTTGCCTTGAAACGCTCCTTAATTTTTTTTTCAGATTCTGCATCTAAACTCCAAGGCACCTCTACAAATCCACCTTGGTCTTTCATTAATCCCTCAAACTCTTCAAAAGAAGAGGCTTGATGAGTATGATCTTCTCTAAATTTTCTAGCCTTCTCTAAAAGATCCTTTTGCATTTGGACCAATTGAGAGCAAACCCAACGAGGAAGTTTATCCATTTTAATCGTTTGCTTTTCTGATAAATCCCTACGAGTCGCAATGACATGGTCTTGATCTAAGTCTCGTGGTCCCAATTCAATTCGAATAGGAACTCCGATCATTTCATATTCATGAAATTTCCAACCTGGCTTTTTATTTTCATCAGCATCAAGTTCTATTTCTATAGAGTAATCTAGCTTTTTACACTCTTCCTTAATAGCATCAACGAGTTGCTGAGATTTTTCTAACAACCTCTTTTTAAGCTCTAAATCTTTGGTGGCTTTTCCAAAAACAGGAACCACAACCACATGCAAACCAGCGACTCGCGGGGGTAAAACCAGGCCTCGATCGTCAGAATGAGTCATTACTAATCCACCAATTAACCGAGTCGAAACACCCCAACTCGTCTGATGAACGAACTTTTCTTGTCCATCGTGATCTAAGTACTTCGTTTCGAACGCTTCGGCAAAATGAGTCGATAAATTATGAGAGGTACCAGCTTGTAATGCTTTTTTGTCTTGCATCATCGCTTCAATACAATAAGTTCGTAATGCTCCCGCAAATTTTTCACTTTCAGTCTTAAGCCCCGCTATTACAGGAATCGCTAAAACTTCCTCTGCAAATTTTTGATACACTTTCAACATTTCGATTGTAAAAGCTTCTGATTCTTCACCGTTTTTGTGGCAAGTATGCCCTTCTTGCCACAAAAACTCTGTTGTTCTCAAAAAAAGACGCGTTCGCATTTCCCAGCGAACCACATTTGCCCATTGATTAATTTTCATCGGCAAATCTCGATACGACTGTATCCATTTAGCAAACATACTATTGATAATAGTTTCTGAGGTTGGCCGAACCACATAAGGTTCTTCAAGCTTTTTGCCTCCTGCATGAGTAACGACAGCACATTCTGGTGCGAACCCCTCAACATGCTCTGCTTCCTTTTGAAGAAAACTTTCAGGAATAAAAAGTGGAAAATACGCATTTTTAGTTTTTGTTTTTTTTATCTCATCATCCAACTGACGTTGAATTCTTTCCCAGATCGCATAACCATTGGGACGAATAACCATACAGCCCTTTACTGGACTATAATCAGCAAGTCGAGATTGAATCACAACATCTTGATACCATTGGGAAAAGTCTTTTTCTCTAGGAGTAATTTGGTCAGCCATAGACGCCACTCTATTCCGTTTCTCTCTTAGTCGCAAGAATCAATAAATCCAGATACTCGATTTAAAATTTTCATGCTAACCATCTTATATCAAAGGAATTAAAATGAAATTATTCTCAATCTACATTTTCAGTCTGCTTTTAACTCATCCAATCAAAGCCGAAACTTTCTCAACTGAAGCCCGCCTGGGAATCCCCGCATTTCTTCAAAGTAAAAGTGACCCTAGCAAAATTAGCAACGATTACCTTCCCTATTTAAACAATGGCAGAATTTTTACTTCACCAATTGAACACCCCTATAAACGAACCATTGCAATCGAAGGATATACTATTATGCGTCTTCCGCTTAAGGAAGTGTTTGAAACTGGGGTTAATTTTGATCAATTTGCAGAAATGGGGATGCCTGGAGTAACCAAAAGTGTGATTGTCACTCACTCAAGCTACGAATCTCCTGGGCTTGCTTGGTTTGAAATGAGGCAATTTGGATTTGCTTCCCGCCATTACGTTGAATTTCAATTGAAAAAAAAGCATGATTCAGCTCATTCTTCTTGGACTTTGTCAAATCCAGACTCGCTGAGTTACCACTCAAAGTACGGGTATCTTGCTAACAAACCTAAAATCCAAGGACTTTTTGGATCATGGTATGTTAAATCGCTTGACCCTGACAAAAATGGAAATCCGCGAACCTTTGTCCGCTACTTCATTAAAACGCAATTCAAAAAAATTGTTCCTGGTTTCATTATTAATCGAATTTTTAAAAAAAATCTCCCTGATGACGTAAAAACGATCATTAAAAACATAGAAAATGCAGCTCGATGAGAGGCTATTTTTAGGTTAAGTTAGAGGGAATGAGTCAATTTTCCGAAATCAGAAAACGCCTCTCTAGACGATCTTCTAAAAGAAAGTACAAAAGAGAGACACCATTAAAACCTGAAGAAGTAAGAAAACGAAAAAGAGAGAGAGGACTGATCGTTTTTCTTTCAATCCTCTTTATTTCTCTCACTTTGACAGAACTTCGTCTTTCAAAAATTTCTGATTCACTCCCTTTCGCTACTTCGATTTTCTTTTTTGGAATCTTGAATTTAAACCTTTTTATCCTCACCGGACTATTTTGGCTTATTTTTAGAAACCTTGGGAAACTCCTCATCGAGAGACGAAGAAAGGTTTTAGGTTCTCGCCTTAAAACAAAATTAGTCGCAGCTTTTCTTGGGTTTTCAATTATTCCAACATTAGCTCTCTTTATTATTAGCTCTGCATACATTAATTCAAGTTTTGACAAATGGTTCAGTATCAAAGTTCAAAACACCTTAAAAACTTCCTTAGAAATCACTCGCACCTATTATTTAAACGTCCAAAAAAACGCGACTCACTTCGCGGGTCACATTGCTAATAAATTTGAAAAAAAATACACAACCTATCTGAAACATAAAGAAATCAGTAAATTTTTAACTCAACAAAAAAATCAACTCGCACTCGATAGTCTCGAGTATTACTCGTCTCCTTTTAATAACAGAATTTTATCTCAAAGTGACTATAAAGAAAATTTTTCAATTGAATTCCCACGACTTCCTTTTCAAAGCTTAAACGAAGCATTTAATGGAAAATCAACACACATCATACAACATATCGGTAAAGGAGATTTAATTCGATGTTTATCTCCTGTACGTCGAAATAAAAAAGTGGTTGGAATTATCGTAGTTAATACTTATATCCCTGTTAGTTTAGTCAATAAAGTTGGAAAAATTGCAAACGTTTTTGATGACTACCAAGAAACGAACCCTCTTCAAGCTCCAATTAAATCAATTTATTTTATTATTTTAATTATGATTACTTTGGTTATTTTATTCGTTGCAGTATGGGTTGGTTTATTTCTAGCCAAAGAACTCACCGATCCAGTAGAGAGACTAGTCGTCGGTGCACACGAAGTCGGAGCAGGAAATTTGGATGTCCACATTGAAGGAAGGGGTCATGATGAAATTTCTGTTCTCATTGATTCTTTCAACTCAATGATTCAAGACTTAAGAGAAAATAGAAGACAACTTATTCAAACAGGAGGAGATCTCGATCGTAGAAAAAGACAGCTAGAAGCCGTTCTTGCAAATATTGGAACAGGAGTTTTAGTTGTCGATTCATCTGGAAAAATAAGTACTTTCAATAGAGCGGCATCAAAACTACTTAAAAGAAAAAAAAATGAAATGGAAGGAAAACCTTTTCAAAAGGTTTTACAAGATGACCTAAAGTCAATCAGTGATGTTATTCAGGAATCCCTTATCACCATGTCTGAAGGTGAAAAACAAGGTGTCCTTAAACCTTCAATTATTCAGTGGAACCATCAATATGAAAATGAACTACAGTCACTCACAGCAATCGCTACTCCAATCCGTGAACCGAGTCTAAAAAGCGGAGTGGTCGTTGTCATTGATGACATGACTCATATCGTAAAATCGCAAAGAGAAGTGGCCTGGAGAGAAGTGGCACGCAGAATTGCTCACGAAATCAAAAACCCATTAACACCAATAAAACTTTCTGCACAACGACTACAAAGACGTCTCAGTCATCTTTCTGGAAAAGATGCAGAAATAACAAAAGAATGTACAGAAACGATCGTAAGACAAACTGATGAACTTAAAGAAATGGTAAATGAATTTTCTCAATTTGCACGACTCCCTGAAACTGCACTTGTCAGAGGATCCTTAAATACTATTATTCAACAAGCAATTCAGCTTTTTGTACAAGCTCATCCACAGGTAATATTCGAACTTAATTTAGAACAAAGGCTTCCCGAGTTTGACTTCGATCCTGACCAAATCAAACGAGTCATCACAAATCTTCTTGATAATGCCGTTGCCGCCGTACTAGAAAAAAAACAAAAAAATGGAAAAATTCATATCGAAACTCATTTTAATGAAAAATTAAAAATAGCCGTTCTTTCAATTATGGATAACGGCCCAGGAATTTCAAAAGAAGTCTTAAGTCGTCTATTTGAACCTTATTTTTCAACAAAAAAAGAGGGTACTGGTTTAGGACTTGCCATAGCAAAAAGAATTATTAATGACCACGATGGATATATTCGTGCTCAATCTGAAAATCAAGAAGGAACTCGCTTTATCATAGAGCTTCCTACGACCATGAAACATATCTCTTTGGAAAAAAAGGAGTCATAGATGCCCAAAAAAATACTTGTAATCGATGATGAAAAAAGCATTTTAGACTCTCTTAAGGGGGCTCTCTCAGATGAAGGCTATGAAGTAAAAACTGCACTGAGTGGCAAAGAAGGTATTCATTTGTTAAAAACCTTTCTACCAGATTTGACTTTACTAGATATATGGATGCCTGAAATGGATGGTTTAGATGTATTAAAAAAAATAAAATCCATTCATCAAGACCATGAAATAATTATGATGTCCGGACATGGAACAATTGAAACAGCCGTAAAATCTACAAAACTAGGTGCTTTTGATTTTATTGAAAAACCGCTTTCATTAGAAAAACTCCTTGTTATGATTTACAACGCTCTAAAGTCCAAGGCTCTCAAGTCAGAAAATTCAGAACTTAGAAATAAAGTTGATCAAACCTCAGAGTTGATTACAGTTAGTCCATTGATGAAAAATATTAAAACTTTAATCACTCAGGTTGCCCCTACATCGGGATCTGTTCTCATTACAGGAGAAAATGGAACAGGAAAAGAAGTTGTCGCTAGAAATATTCATATTCACAGCAAACGATCAAATCAACCTTTCATAGAAGTAAACTGTGCTGCAATACCTGAAGAATTAATTGAAAGTGAACTCTTTGGACATGAAAAAGGAGCATTCACAGGTGCTACACAAATGAGAAGAGGAAAATTTGACCTTGCAGATGAAGGCACTCTTTTTCTAGATGAAATTGGAGATATGTCTTTAAAAACTCAAGCAAAAGTACTTAGAATTTTACAAGAACAAACTTTTGAGAGGGTTGGTGGCTCTCAAACACATTCAGTGAACGTAAGAATTGTTGCTGCAACAAACAAAGATCTCATTTCCGAAATTGAAAAAGGAAATTTCCGAGCAGATCTTTTTTATCGCCTCAATGTTATTCCATTTAAAATTCCTCCTCTTAAAAACAGAATAGAAGACATTCCAGCCCTTACTCAGCACTTCGTAGAAAAATACTGTGAACAAAATGGAAAACCTATTAGAACCATCACAAAAGAAGCAATGGAGTGCCTCCTCCTTCATGATTGGCCCGGTAACGTAAGAGAATTAAAAAATTTAGTAGAAAGAATGCTTATTTTAACAACCCCTGACCAAGAAGGAAAACCTATTACCGAGGAAACTATTAAACCTTTATTAGGGGACACAACAAATTCTTCAACACACCCTTTTGAATTTTCTTCTTCTTTAAAACTAAAAGATGCACGACAAAATTTCGAAAAACAGTTCATCATTCAAAAATTAAAAGAAAATAATGGAAACATTTCAAAAACAGCTCAGTCCTTAGGAATAGAACGAAGCTACCTTCACAGAAAACTAAAAGCTTATGGTATTGAAACTCACTAGTATATTGTTACTTGGCTTGCTTACGGGCTGTCAAACATCAAAAAAAAATTTTAGTCCATCAGGATTAAATAACTTTAAATCGTTTTTAAGGAAAACTATTAATGTAAAATGCTCTGTTCCCGGAGGCTGCAAAGACCTACCCATAGGAATGGTCGTTTCTCTTTTAAATCATAAAAAAACAAAATCAGAAGAAGATGAGTTTGAATATGATAGATGCACTGGTTTTTTTATTGGACCTGATACAGTTGCAACAAACGCCCACTGTCTACCTACCGATATACAAAAAAACCATTCCGACTGCAAAGGCCGCATTTTTTTTAATCTTCCAAATGAAAAAAATAAAATTTATGAATGTCAAAAAATTATTACTGTATCTAACCTAAAAAAAAACATAGTTACTGAACCCCAAGATTATACTTTTTTTAAAGTTGATTCAAAATACTCTGGGTCACCTTACACTATTTCTAGAGAAGGATTTCCAGATAATCAATGGTACAACACCTACACAATAAATCCTAAACAAAACAACGAACTCTCCGGAGAGTTGGTAAAAAAAAGATGTAAATCAGTTTTAAAATCAGCTTTTATGCCAGAATACCAAAATACCTTTAGTCCAATTGTTGCTTTTGGGGATTGTGAAATTATCCAAGGAAACTCGGGCTCACCCATAATAAAAAATGGAAAAGTAAGAGGACTCATACAAACAAACGGAGATAGAAATATTCTTTCACTGCTTGTAAAAGATTTATCAAAAATTCAGGTTGCGCATTTATCTGGAGGATCTTCTTTCACTTGTATTCCTACACCTAATGAACCCTTTTCAAAAAGATCAGAATGCACAGTTAAAAATCCAGGTTCTTTTTTTAAAGGAAACGAACTCAATGGATTTAAAATTATTGAACCCAAAAAAATTAGAAAAAAAATTCAACAAAGCACCCTTCGATTCAGAAAGGATAATTCAGAAATGCTTATTTGGATGCTTGGTCCAGATTTAAAATTTAAAACACATAGCAGTGCCCAAGGCGTTATTTTTTCTCTCAAGCCTGAATGCATTAGAGGAGAACGTCTACCTTTTTGGGAAACAATACGTAGAAAATCCGTTGGAAAACTTTACTTCAATCAACCTATTTGGAAATTTGAAATGTCGTTCAACCGCTATCTTCAAGGGAGATTTCAAATTGAAAAAATAGAAGAACAAAAATCCTTACTGAATATTAACTTAGAAATGCTAGAAAAAACAGGAGTAACATCCTATTCTCTAAAAGAACCCAATACTGAAGAACTTTTTTATAGTGATTCAATCTCTTTTTGTGAAGAATCATCACTATCAGGCTTGTGAACTCTTCTTGTCGTCGCGTCAATGGTAGGAATTTCCTCTAGAACGGAATCCGATGCAGTTAAATCAAGTTCATTAAATTTTCTTGCGGAAACCAAAACTCTAGATTCGTAGGTACCTACGGTTCTGTTGAACGAATCAACCGCCAAATTTAAATGTTTACCCATTTTTCCTAAATGTCCAGAGAGGTCACTCATTCTTTTATAAATCTCTTTCCCAATTTGTCCAATCTGCTGAGCATTTTTAGTTAATGCTTCCTGCCTCCAGCCATAGGCAACTGCTCTTAGAAGAGCAATTAAAGTTGTTGGAGTTGCTAAAATAACTCTTTGTTCGACACCCGCCTCAATTAACCCGGGATCTTGCTCCAAGGCAGCACTAAAGAAAATTTCTCCAGGTAAAAATAAAACTACAAATTCCGGTGCCTGAGAAAACTGATCCCAGTATGATTTTTTACTTAATTGAGCCATGTGGGTACGAACTTGTCTCGCGTGAGCCTTCAAGTGCTGTAGTCGAATTTCTTCATCCTTTTCTTCAATAGACTCAAGATAAGAAGACAGAGCGACCTTAGAGTCGACTACAATTTGCTTTCCTCCAGGGAGCCGAACCACGAGATCCGGCCTAAATCGGCCTTCAGAATTACTTACTGTTTCTTGTTCATAAAAATCGCAATGATCAAGCATTCCCGCCATTTCAACCACTCTTTTTAATTGAATTTCACCCCAACGCCCACGAACTCCTGGAGAACGAAGAGCTTTTACCAGATTGGCCGTTTCAGAGCGAAGATGATTTTGAGTTTCAGCAAGATGAGCCACCTGCTCTCTTAATCCTTGGTAGGCTCCGACTCTCACTTTTTCAAGCTCTTGAATTTTTAAATCTACCTTTTCAAGAGATTCTTTAACTGGTTTAACGACCTCTTCAAATGCAGTATGTTTTTTTTCCAATTCTGCCTGGCTTCGCTCGTTCATCTTCTCGAATGTCGTTTGAGCCAACCTCAAAAAAGATTCATTATTCTGATTCATTACTTGAGAAGACAATGACTGAAAATGTTCTCCCATACGTTTTTCTGCTTCGGAAAGTGTTCGCAATTTTTCTTCAAAAAGCTCTTTTTCTTTTTTTATTTCAACCTCTGAAATAGCAAGTTCTTGCTCGGCACGATGAAGATCTTTAATCAGCTGATTTGATTTTTCTGAGAGACTGAAAAGCTCCTTTTTTACCTCTTCAAGCTGCTGTTTTGATTGGATAAGCTGAGGAAGGTACTTTAAACGCATCAGTAAAAAACCAACACCCCCGCCTAAAAGAAACGAAACCCCAATCCAAATCATATTTTCGCTCATTTGAGCCCCTTTCTCGTCTTCAGGATAAAGGAATAACTCAATCAAAGGAGAAATCAAACCTAGAAAAAATTTTGTAACTTATCGAATTTATTTATATTATTTTTCTTCATTAATTATTTCAGATTATTAAAGTATGTTTTTAAATTGCTTTCCAGCTCAAAACGAAAACCAAAATACCCTTGAATTTTTGACAAGTTTCGGTAATAACTTCGTCTCTAATTGAAACCCTCTATAAAGGACCTGGTTATGAAAACTTTGACTGAAATCTCTGGATTCCGCCTTCAGGATGCAGCTTTGATTCGAAACGAAATCATGAAAGAATTTTCTGCAAAAGAAAAAGAAGTTGTTACATCTACTGAATCTGAAAAAAAAGATGAAACACCTGATCTTTCTGCAGAGGCTGTCCAATCAGAGAATACGGAAAATTCAACCGCGAACCCACCAGTAGAAACCCCGCCCGTAGAGACTATTTCAGCAACAGGAGAATCAGAAACTGAAAATTCGACGGAGACCACAGAAGAAAATAGTGAGACCACCCCTGCTATAGAGGCAACAGAACACGCCCCTTCTACGGAAGAGAAAAAAGAAACAAAAACTTCACAAGAAGCTAATGAATCTCAAAAAAAACAAAAAAAGAACCCAAGGGGTAAAAAACAGAAACCTCAAAGACCTCCTTATATTGCCCCTACAGGAGAAGCTCTAGAAAAACTTAAAGAATCGCTTACAGAAAAACTACAGGTGGAGGGGGAAAAACTAACTCACCTCATTAATGCTTTAAATGCAATCAAAACAAAAACAAGAGACCTCAAAAGAGTTGTTGTATATACCTCTGAAGAAGGAGAAAAATTACCTCCTAAAGCAGTAAAAGAAGGCGAACACGTTTACATGGCGGAATACCTTCCTCCACTTCACAAACCGAAACCAAAAAAGAAGTTTTCCGGAAAAGGAAAATTCGGAAAAAATAAAAAACGAAATAAAAACAAACGTAGACCTCCAAGAAAAAAACCAGCTGCAGAAGGAAAAATGGCCTCCGCTTAATAGTGATGAAAAAAAAAATAGGCCTGTTGTTCTCAGTTTTTATTTGGAACGTAATTTTTCAAACTACGTCTTATGCGAATTCTCCACTTGCACCCACTCGACTAGATAGTCCAAGAGACACTATGAAGACCTTCATGACCTCCATGGAGAGATTCAAAACTGCAAAAAAAAATCGCAACAAATCTAAATCTGAAGATGCGATGGAATCCGCAATAAGAACACTAAACTTAGAAAATATTCCAGTCGTCGTACAAAAAGAACGGGGCCGAGAGGCAGCCATTCTTTTAAAAGAAATTATAGATAGAATTATCGTCATTAATTACAATTTAATTCCAGACAAGAACGTAGACCGTTGGAGGCTTAAAGACACTGAAATTACAATTGCAAAAATTCAAAATGGTGACCGAAAAGGAGAATATGCCTTTACCCAGAGAACCGTAAGTCGCTCTCGCATTGATTACGAAAAAGTCAAAGACCTACCCTATCTCGAAGGCTCTGGACAAGGTGCGGGCTACAAGGAGTCTTGGTGGAATAAGGAAATCCCACCTTCTCTGAAAAAAACCGCTTTTTGGCTCCCTAATTGGCAATGGTTAGGAATCTTTATTTCACTTTTAATCGGATTAATTCTAAATGGAATCACACGACGAATTCATTCGATTCTACTTTTAATTGTAAAAAGAAATCAAAACTCATTTCTTTATAAAATTACTCTTGCTATCGAAAAACCAGCTGGGCTTTTAGTCGCATGCGGATTCTGGTTTTTCTCTCTCTACGTTTTACAAATCCAAGGCCAAGCACTGATTGTTTTTGGGGCAATGACAGAAATTGTCTTTGGATTGGGATTGATATGGGTATGCTATCAACTTGTTGATATTCTGGCCGACTCTCTTCAAAAAATTACCGAAAAAACAGAGACTGATCTTGATGATCAACTGGTACCATTAGTTAGAAAAGTACTTAGAGTCCTTGTAGTCGTTGTTGGAGTTTTGGCTCTCATTCAGAACTTAGGTTACAACGTTTTCTCAATACTAGCTGGACTTGGACTTGGAGGATTAGCATTCGCCCTCGCAGCAAAAGACACATGTGCTAATCTACTCGGATCAATTATGATTCTCTTAGATCAACCCTTTCGAGTGGGAGATTGGATTGTCGCAGGGAATGCTGAAGGAACGGTTGAAGAAGTGGGGTTTCGATCAACGCGAATTCGTACATTTTACAATTCAATCATAGTTGTTCCAAACTCAGAAATGGCAAATGTTAACATTGACAACATGGGACAACGAGAATTCCGTAGAGTGAATATGAAACTAGGAATAACCTACGATACCCCTCCTGAAAAAATTGAAGCTTACGTTGAAGGCTTAAAGAATATAATAAAGGCAAATTCATTTACCAGAAAAGATTACTTTCACGTTGTTTTCAGTGAGTTCTCGTCCTCTTCGTTAAATATACTCATCTATTTTTTCTTAAAAGTTCCTAATTGGTCTGAAGAACTTGTTGAAAAACAGAATCTTTTCTTAGAGTTCATTCGACTAGCAAACGATTTAGAAATAGATTTTGCGTTCCCTACTCAAACAATTCATGTAGAAACAACCCCACAAGACGCAAAACCTCCAAGACACCGCAATTATTCTTCAAGTGAAATGAAAAAAGTAGCTGAAGCCTTTGGACCTCATGGGGATCGCTCAAGACCTAAGGGAGCCGGGATTTTTATCCCTCCATACGAAGAATGATAAAATCTCCTGTAATGCTCCTTATCGGCTATGTATGGCCTGAATTCACTTCCTCCGCTGCAGGAATAAGGGACCATAATCTTATTAAATTATTTTTAGATGAAGGCTACGAAGTACATTGTGCATCTACCGCAAAAAAAAACTCTTTCCAAAGTGACTTAGAAAAACAAAACGTTAAAACTCATAACATTAAAATGAACGACTCTTCATTTGATGAATGGATCAAAAAAATTAATCCAGAAGTAGTTATTTTTGACCGTTTTGTAACAGAAGAAAAATTCGGCTGGCGAGTTCATCTCAATGCACCAAATGCAATTAGAATTTTAGACACACAAGACCTTCATTTTCTTAGAAAAAAAAGGCAAGCACTCATCACTGGAGAAAAAGAATCTAAAACAAATCTATATCGAGAAATTTCTTCAATTTACCGATCTGATCTCTCCTTAATCATCTCCTCTTACGAATATCATTTATTGATAAACGAATATAATATACCAAAAGAACATTTACACCTTATTCGTTTTTGTTACGAAATATTTGTTCCAGAAAAAAAATTCGAAGAAAGAAAAAACTTCATTACTATTGGAAACTATCGTCATCCACCAAATGCAGACGGAATCAAATGGCTTATTTCTGAAATTTGGCCAGAAATAAAAAGACAAATTCCAGAAGCACAACTTCACTGCTATGGCGCTTATCTTCCTGAAGACTTCAAAAAAAAAGAAGATAAAAAAAATGGTATTTTTTTTAAGGGATGGGCAAAAGAATCAATCAACACTCTAAAGGACTATCGAATTAACTTAGCAGCACTAAGATTTGGAGCGGGAATTAAAGGAAAGATATCTGATGGATGGGTCGCAAATACACCATGCATTACTACTCCTATTGGGGCTGAAGGCATGATCGAGACAGAAGATCTGTTCCCAGGTGAAATTGCTGAAAACTCTGAACAATTTGCTCAATACGCGATTTCTCTCTATCAAGATAAAAAAAAATATCAAATACATCAAAAGAGATGCAAAAATACTATCGACAAATATTATAGATACAATCAATCTGTTTCTTTTTTCAAAAAAATAAATGATCTGATTTGCAATATAGAAAAGTATCGAAAAAATAACATTATAGGAAATATTCTGTTTTTTGAACAACATCGAAGTACCGAATATTTTTCGAGATGGATAGAATTAAAAGAAAAACAAAACATCGAACAATCTTCTTAACTATTTTTTAATGCTAAAAACCAATCAATCGCTTCACTATAATTATTCCAACTCATGTCACATATAGAGCTGTAATCAACACCTTCTCTACTTTTATACCAAACTCCAGAAATACCAGCATTTCTTGCCGCATGTAGATCATATTCGTAGTCACCAACCATTAAAACCTCATCTGGTTTTAATCTCCATTGGTTTAAAAAAAATAAAACACCTTCTGGGTCCGGTTTAGGACGAACTAAATCTTCTCTTGCCAAAACTCCATCAAAAAGATTTTGATATTGCTCAATCTTAAGTTGAATAATTTTTTTTGAATTTCGTGTTAAAATCCCAGTCTTGATGTTTGAATCTCTTAAAAGACGGACGAACTCAATAGATCTCGGAAACCATTCTGAACGAATCGCACTTAAATACTCTAACTCAAAGACCTTTTTAAACGCTTCCTTTTGCAGTGTATTTTCCCATTTAGAAATTGTTTCCAAAATAGGTTCACCTGATGGAATCCCTACTTCTTTTCGAATTTCTTCAAAATTCAAATCGCTTGTCACCAAAGTTCCATCAAAATCAAAAATTATTCCACGAATCATTTTTTTCACTCTATCTAAAAACAATTTAAGAGACAATAAATGTTCTCATGATAAAATAATTTAACATGAAAGACTCAAGATATAATTTAAAAAGTTTTTTAAATTCTTCTCATTTATATAATTTAGGTCATCTTCCTACAGAGGGTTTTCATCCATTAACTCAAGATCTTTCAGAAAGAACTCTCCTTTCATCTCAGGATGGAATTAATATTCTAAAAGAAGTTGATCTAACAGCGTTTGAAAAATTAGAAACAAAAAAAAAATCAATCGAAACTTATCAAAAGTGGATACAAGATCATTTAAAGAATAATAAAAAGGTTTTTTTATCTGGATGTGGTGCTACAGGAAGGTTAGCTATTCTTTTAGAGTTTTTTTTTACAAGAATAAAAAAAAGTAATTCAGTTGTCGGGTTTATGGCTGGAGGCGACGCTGCATTTATCCGTTCAATAGAGCGATTTGAAGATCAAAAAGAATTTGGAGCTAGACAATTAAAAGAACTGGGATTTAAAGCAAACGATCTACTAATAGGAATAACAGAAGGGGGTGAAACTCCTTTTGTTATAGGAACAGTAATGCATGCAATAAAAGCCAAGGGAATTCCTGGGTTTGTTTATTGTAATCCAAAAAAGACTCTCATTGATACAGTTGAACGATCAAAAATAATTTTAGAAAACCACACAGTAAATGATCTCGAATTATTCGTAGGAGAGATGGCAATTTCTGGAAGTACTCGAATGCAAGCTACATCTATAATGATGGCGGCACTTGGATTTTCTTTATGGGGGGATTTAGAGTTTGCTCGTTGGATAGATCAGTTTTTTCATGCATTTACTCAAGTCAAATGGGATCAACTTGAATACTGGATAAACTACGAATATAAAGCTTATCAAAATTCTGAATGGATACATTATGAATCAAAAACTTCAGCTCTTAGTGTTCTTACCGATACTACAGAAAGAGCTCCTACTTTTTCTTTAAATCCCTTTAAAAGCCAACTGAAAAATGAACCTAATTCAATCTCATATTTAATTGCCCCTGAAACTACAAGTAGCGCAGAAGCCTGGGAAATCATTTTGGGCCGCAAACCTCGATCGCTTGAATGGAAGGAAACCAAGGAAGACACCGGTTTAAATCAAATTTATGCTTTTGACCTTAGTGAAACCGAAAAAGAAAGACGAACAAAAATAAACTCCTCTCACTTAATAACTATAAATTGGACATCTCAAGGACTTGAGATAGTTTTCCCTAAAATAAAAATTATTCTTTCTCCTCCAGAAAAAGATCTTCTTATTCGAGAACTTCTTTTAAAAATGATTCTGAATCAAGTAAGTACATTAACAATGACTAAATTAGGAAAAGTAAAAAACAATATTATGACTCATGTAAAACCAAGTAACGGAAAATTAATTGATCGTGCTATTCGCTACCTAGCTAAACTTAATCAAGAAAATAATATTAATGAACCCAAAGTTTATGCAATGTATGCAAAAAAAATATTTGAAGCTATTCCCGAAGCCACTCAAGATTCTCCGGCAATACAAATTGCATTAAAAAAGCTACAGTCTTTTTAAGATATCGTTCTTTAAGAGAAAATAAATACTGTGTTAAATATGACCTATCTCTCTAATGACATAATTCGCAAGTGAATAAATATTAAGTTATAATAATTAAACAAACTAAAATCGGGGGATTTTTTATGAATACTAGTTTGTCTAAATTAATTGGTGTTTTTTCAGTTATAGTTATTTCAAATTTTGCACAAGCGGAAACTCGTACAGAGGTTCAAAATACATGCAAACATACTGCTGACGCAAAGTCGATTCTCTTCATGACCGAATTAAAAATGGCAAATGAAGCTTTTGAAAAAACAGACTTTGATTACAAAAATTTAGAAAATGAACACCAAGAAATTGCAAAAAGCATTCAAAATTTTCTTAACGAAAAACATCATGCTTCACTTTCTGAACCAAAAAATAAACCCATTGTTGAAGATCTAGATATCTATCCCTTTTCAAAATCAAAAACAAAACATGAATCACTTCAAGAAGTAAAAGAATTTCTAAATCAAAAAGTTTTAGTTTCTTGTTCTCCGAAAGAAAAAGACGACAAAGTAAAACTTAGAAAAAAAACACATCACTACAAATTAAACTCTGAAAAGTGGGGGCCTGTTGAACTAGAAAGAGATTTTTGCGAAGAAGACTCTATGAAAAAATCCGTAGTTAAAAGTCGGGAAATAAAAAATATCTCATACAAAAATGGATTACATTTTACTATATGCGATAACATTACCCAAAAACAAAAAGATCTCAGCGAAACTCCCGTTGAAGTAAAATATTTTGACTATGATGTAAATATCTGCTCAGAAATTACAATCACATCTAAAAAAGTAGCGATCAAAAGCGATCAAAAACCTCGAGAAAATTTTGATGTAAATCCTGAAATTACACTTCCTGAACTCATGGCAGAAAACGCTAGACTCTGTGAGAAAGAAAAACAATCAGAAGACTTGATTTCAGTCGCTACTCAATACGAAAAGAAAGTTCCTTTAGTGCTTGCAAACGCTCAAACTAAAAATACGCGTGGAAGCAAAGGCCAGTAATCAAAACGCCTCTGAAAAAGAAACATCTCCTTCAACACCTACTTGATAGGCTGAAACTCTTCTTTCGAAGAAGTTAGTCAATTCTTGAACATCTTGAAGATCGAGAAAAGAAAATGGGTTTTTAGATCCATAATGAGGGGCCATCCCTAAAGTCTCAAGACGACAGTCGGCAACAAACTCCAAATAAGTTCTCATATCTTTTGGTGAAAGACCGGCAACTCCCTTATTGAGTACATCATACGCGAACAAGGTCTCAGCTTCTACTGCATCTGAAATCATCTCTAAAACTTCTTTTTTAAGACCATCATTGAATAAAGACGGCTCCTCTTCTCTAACGATTTCAATAATCTTGAATGCAAAATTCATATGCATACTTTCATCCCTGAAAACCCAATTTGTTCCTGCTGCTAAACCATTTAAAAGTCCTTTAGATCTCAGAAAATAGATATAAGCAAATGCAGCAAAAAAGAAAAGACCTTCATTACAAGCAGCAAAACAAATTAAATTCTTTAAAAACTGTCTTCGCTCCTCTTGGTTTTTCAAAGAACCAAGATGAGCTATTGAATCCTGCCATTTAAAAGAAAATTCAGCTTTTTTTCTAATCGATGGAATATTATGAATTGCAGCAAATGCTCTATTTCGTTCTTCTTTATCTGGAACATAAGTATCCAACAAAGTTAAATAGAATTGAACATGAACCGCCTCCTCAAAAAGCTGTCTAGATAAATACAGACGCGCTTCAGGAGAGTTAATATGTTGATACAAATTTAAAACAAGATTATTCGATACAATCGAATCTCCGGTCGCAAAAAAGGCAACTAATCGACTAATTAAATGTCGCTCTGGTTCTGATAAACGCTCTCTCAAATCAACTAGATCATCTGAAAAATCAACTTCTTCTACTGTCCACGTATTCTTTATCGCATCTTTGTACATTTCATACAATTCTGGATATTTCATTGGTCTAAGAGTTAAATTCAATCCCGGCTCTAAAATCATATACGACCCCTTAATTAATACAGTTCAAAAATTTTGCCTGAATTTGTCTTTATTGACAAGCTTCACATGCTTCTGGATTTTCTAATGAACACGCAAGAGCTTCACTTTCTGTATACTCTTTCTTTTCGCTTACTTTTCGAGTCGTTGCCCGATTAATCCGAGTAGCAGGACGAGATCTTAAATAATAAGTCGTTTTTAAACCACTCTTCCAAGCATACATATACATAGATGAAACTTTACCTATAGTAGGACTTTCAATAAAAAGATTAAGTGATTGTGATTGATCAATAAAAGCACCTCTACCTGCTGCTAAATCAATCAAAGCTTTCATTGAAAGCTCCCACGAGGTTCGATAAAGGGCTCTAATGTCTTCAGGAATTTCTTCAATATGCTGAATAGACCCCTCAGATTCTTTTAAACGATCCATCATCTCTTCGTTCCACAGACCTCTTTCTTGTAAATCACGAATGAGATACTTATTAATCTGCAAAAACTCACCTGACATCGTTTCTCTTTTAAAAAGATTTGAAACCATTGGCTCTGTTGCTTCGTAGCTTCCAACTATTGAAGCAATAGTTGCAGTAGGAGCAATTGCAATCATTAAAGAATTTCTTAATCCATAATGAGCTATTTCTTTTCTCAATGAATCCCAGTCTAAACCAGTGGTTGGTTCAACTCCCCAAAGATCAAACTGCAACAATCCTTGAGACGCTCTTGTCTCGTTATAATTCTCATGCGGCCCCTTTTCTTTAGCAATTTGATTTGAAGCTTTTAAACAAGAATAATAAATTTGTTCTTGAATTTTATTAGATAAATCCAGTGCTTCTTTTGAGTCAAACTTGAGTCTTAATTTAAAAAAGACATCCTGCAGACCCATAATTCCTAATCCAATAGGTCTCCACTTTGAGTTTGAGCCTTTTGCTTTTTCAATAGGATAAAAATTTAAGTCAATCACTCGATCTAAATAACCAACCGCTGTTTGAACAGTTTCATCTAACTTTTTAAAGTCAAAATGGTCACCAGTGACGTGTCGAGATAAATTCACTGAACCTAAATTACAAACGGCTGTTTCTTGATCAGAAGTAACTTCAGTAATTTCAGTGCAAAGATTAGATAAATGAACAACATTTTTAGGAAGCAAAGTTTGATTATTTTTCAAATTACATGCATCTTTAAAAGTCATCCAACCATTACCTGTTTGAGCCAAACTCTTCATCATACGACCGTACAAATCACGAGCTTTTACCTTTTTCTCAAAAAGTTTCTTTTCTTCAGCTTCTAGGTAAGCTTTTTCGAAAGCCTCTCCATAAAGATCTGGAAAATGAGGTACTTTTTTTGGATCAAAAAGTGCCCACTCACTATCAGACTCCACTCTTTTCATAAATAAATCAGGAACCCAATTTGCAATATTGATATTATAAGTTCTCCGAGATTCCTCTCCT
This sequence comes from Pseudobdellovibrionaceae bacterium, assembly GCA_002722705.1. Classification (GTDB taxonomy): domain Bacteria; phylum Bdellovibrionota; class UBA1018; order UBA1018; family UBA6935; genus UBA6935. The sequence continues at coordinate 19,757 of PBMP01000074.1, forward strand.
GTATTTTCTCGAAGATCCAAAAAATTTTCTATATCAGCATGCCAAGACTCTAGATAGACACAACATGCACCTTTTCTTTTGCCTCCTTGATTTACGGCTAATACAGAAGAATCAAGAGTTTTTAACCAAGGAATAATTCCATTAGATTTTCCATTCGTTCCCTTAATTAATGATCCTTCAGATCTAACACGGTGATAAGCAACCCCGATTCCTCCTGAAAACTTTGAAAGAGCGGCAATATCCATGTATTTCTGATAGATAGACATCAAATCATCTTGCGGCGAATCTAATAAAAAACAAGAACTCAACTGTGGATGTTGAGTTCCTGAATTAAACAGTGTGGGTGTGGACGGCATAAAATCAAATTTAGAAATCAAAGAATAAAATGTTTTTGCTTGAGACACGTTTTCAGAAAGACCACATGCAACTCGAAGATAAAAGTACTGAGGAGTTTCAATTACTTTTCTTGTTTCAGGATGCCTCAGTAGATATCTGTCGTAAACTGTTTTCAATCCGAAATATTCAAAATAAGTCGAATGCACATCATCAGGAGTTGTATCTAAAGTTAATGAATGATCACTAACCATTTTTAATAAAACGTCTGAAATGAGCCCCGTTTCATTTCCAATTTTAATTGAATCAGAAAAAGATTGAACCCCTTGAGATTTTACTTCTCTTAGAATTTTTTCATGTAAAAGTTTAGCTGCCAATTTGGAATAATCAGGCTCACGAGAAACCAAAGTACTTACCACTTGAATTGCTGTATTTTCAAATTCGTCTAAATCGGGTGAAGGGGTTAGACTATTGTAAATTTTCTGAGCAACAAAAAGAGGATCTGCCTTTTTTAGTCCCGTACACATCGCTGTAATTTTTTTCTCTATAGCACGAATGTGAAACGGATGATCTTCTCTTTCAATCGCATCTACTCTCAAGCTTAGATTTTCAGGAATTTGACTCTGCTCTGCTCTCTCAATAATTGGATCCATTTTTTTCTCTCCACGCATCCGATGTGAGGAAGTGAGTGGACCAAGATTCCATCCTGCGCTCCGCTCCCTCGAAAGGTTTTTTTCTACTACCAACCTGTCGTTTCATTTCTCGTCATCAGAAGAAGAAGAACTATAAAGAGTTTAAACACCACTCTCAAGAGAGACGTATCCAAAAACTTGTATGCCGCACCAGCACCAAGTTTTTAGTCCATTTCATCACTCTATTTCGGTTCTTTCTTTTTCTGCGGCCCGACTGCGCCGGCGACTGCTATACAACACAATTTATAGTTGTTCGCAGAACAGGTCAATACTACATATAGTATGTACACCCTTTTTTTTTAATTTCTTGAAATTAAAAGGAAGTAATCAATGACTGTACGCGCCAAATAAAATTAAATCTTTTTCTAAATTTTGTCTTTTGCGTAAAAACGCTCATCAAAATTCATCACCACACCCGAATAAAAAAATAGACACATGATTTAGAATTCAATTACTACATCTAAATAGTTGAAATAATTAAAATACTTTATAGTCTCCCGTGAACCAATTCTTATTTCACTTTACTCTTGAAACAAAATGAAAGGAGAGCACTTTTTCTCATTCATTTTTTATGGGGTATTATTTAAGAATTCTATTATAACCGTATTTTTTAATCTTTTAATTCTCAGTGAAATCTCAAGAGTTACATAAAAACATTACCGAAAAAGCCCCTGTCTAAAAATTCTATTTTCATAAAATTCTGCTTTTCTAAAAGTAGAGTCATAACCTTCTGAAGCAACCCATTCCATTTGCTCATTCACTGATGAAACAACACCACGAGTCGGATCAGCAGCTATATTCAACTCAGGAAGATAAACCCAAACATGATTCAATTTTTTTCCGGGACTCTCAACTAATACAGAAGAAATATCTACCAGACTCAATATTGAATGTAAAATAAGAGCTTTATGTCGACACACTCCTCTTTTTTTATTTTTATTTGAGATAAAGTAGCTTGATGCTAGACGAGAACCAGGGAACCACTGAAGTCTCCCCACCTCACTATAATCATAATCACCCGCTAACTTAGTACTTAATATTTTTAAAAACTCTACTTGATTATCTTTGGGATGATCTAAAATTTCTTTCTCTTTTAGCGAAAAACTTTTTTTTATTTCTTCAAAATCAAGATGAATTCCCATTCCAATATGTTCTCGCTGATAAGATCGAGCCAAAACATCTTGGTAGTTCCAAACTCCAGTAGAAACGACTGGTGCCACTGCTACTCCAAACACCAATAACGGCTTCAATCCTTCAAAAAAACGAGAGCAAATAGAAGCATCACAAGTATTTACAAAAAATACAAAAACGAAGCAAAAGTAGAAACGCTTCATCTGTGTCCTTCCTGAAAAAGGTCAAAAAGTAGAAAAATTTGAGTAAATATAACCAGTAAAAAGGGATTTTTCACCAGGCTCAATTAACTCACTGCATTAACTAAGTCAAATTACACAACAAAAGTCGACCGTCAAAAAAAGTTTACTTTATATTCATTTTATTCCGAAAGGAATGAATAAAGTTTATATATGAGATCAACTAATAAAAAACTTCTAATCATTACTTTTTTTTTCGTCTGGATTACTGGAGCAAGCTACGGTTTCTTTACCCTTTGGGACTACGAAAACACTCCCGGTCTTCCAGGAGAACCTCCTAAAAATTGGCCAAAAGCTTCCTCGGTCAAACTGTCTGCAAAAACTCCAACTTTACTAATGTTCCTTCATCCACGCTGTCCTTGCTCAGAGGCAAGCATTGAAGAACTCGCTCGTCTCTATTCTCACATTAAAGAAAAAGTTAAATCGACTTTAATTTTCTACAAACCACAAAAATTTAATCATGATTGGGTGAAATCTGATTTGTGGGACAATGCTCACAGAATTCCAAACGCTACAGTCACAATTGATTCCGAAAATAAAATGATCAATTTATTCAATCCTAAAACATCAGGACAAGTCTACTTATACAATAAGGAGGGAACTCTCATTTATTCTGGTGGAATAACCGGAGGAAGAGGCCATGCAGGAGATAATCTTGGATCAAAAATCATTCGCGAATACATATTAAACAACAAAATAATCAAACAAGAAGCTTTTGTTTTTGGCTGTAGTCTTTTTCATGAAGGACAAGAACATGACAACTAAAGAAGAGAAGTTCCTTAACAAAGCCTCAAAAGAATACATTAAAAAACAGGAACTAGAAATCTGCAAAAGAACAGATCGCTCATTTAGAGTTCTTCTTATCATTGAGTGGTTCTTTGGCATTATTGCTGCTCTATACATTTCTCCAAAAACCTGGTCTGGAGGAAACAGTGAAACACATCTTCACCTCTGGACAGCGATCTTACTTGGTGGAGTTATTGTAAGCCTCCCGATCTTACTCGTATTTACTTCTCCGGGAACTAAATTATCTCGATATGTAATTGCCATATCTCAAACACTTTATGGATCTATGCTGATTCATTTAATGGGAGGTCGAATCGAAGCACATTTTCACATATTTGGATCACTTGCTTTTTTATCTACTTATCGGCAATGGAAAGTACTTATTCCTGCTACTTTAATTATTGCGATTGACCATATCATACGAGGTATCTATTGGCCTCAATCAGTGTACGGAGTCATCTCAGCTAGTGAATGGAGATGGCTCGAACATGCAGCATGGGTAATTTTTGAAGATGTATTTTTGATTATTTCAATTGTACAAGGAAAAAAAGATATGACTAAAATTGCAGAAACTAGAGCAAAATTACAGTATAGTCATAATCAAATTGAGAAAAGAGTGAAAGAAAAAACAGAACAACTCAATCGTGAACAAGCTCTTTCTTTTAATGCGGCTAAGCTCGCCTCCTTAGGTGAAATGGCAGGAGGAATTGCTCATGAAGTTAACACTCCTTTAGGTGCTATACTTCTTACAAGCCAGGTACTTAAATCACAAATTGAATCTGAAAACTTTGATAAAAAAGGTGCTGTTAAATTAACCGAATCTATTGAAAAAACAACGAATAAGATTTCAAAAATTATTCATGCGCTTCGCTCTTTTTCGAGAGGAGGAAATAATGACCCTTTTTTAGACACATTAATAAATGAAATTATAGATTATTCGATCACTCTTTCTTCTGAAAAACTAAAACTAAAAAGTATCGAAATGCGTTTCAACCCTGAAAAATCAAAAAACATTTCAATACAATGTAAGGAGTCTCAAATTGGACAAGTGTTATTAAATCTACTTAACAACTCAAGTCATGCTATTGAAGCTTTAGATGAAAGATGGATTTCTATTGATCTTAATGAAAATGAAAAAGAAATTATTATTCTTTTTAAAGATAGTGGAACTGGAATTCCAAAAAAAATCCAGGAAAAGTTATTTCAACCATTTTTTACAACCAAAGAAATTGGCGTAGGAACTGGATTAGGAATGTCTATTTCAAAAGGAATTATAGAAAGTCATGACGGTACGATTGAGCTTTTACCAGAAGAAAAAAATACAACATTTAAAATATCACTTCCTAAAGTTCAAAAAAACAGTGATTTTAATCCTTTTGAGTAACGAGATCATCAAAAATGAAACCTAAAATTCTTATAGTTGAAGATCAAAAAGAACTTTTCAATATTATACAAAACGTACTACTTGATTTAGATTATGTCGTTGATCACGCAAAAAATGGTGAAGAAGCAAAAGAAAAAATACTAAATGATAACTACAGCATTATTTTAACAGACGTTCAAATGCCAGGTAAGATTGACGGAGTAACACTTCTCGAATGGTGTAAAATCAATAAACCTATTCCTGTTATTTTAATGACTGGATTTTCTGATGTATTTTCAACTTTTAGTGCTTATAAGATAGGAGCATCAGGATTTATACCAAAACCCTTTAAAATAAATGACCTAATTGAAACCGTACAAACTGCAGCAAATATCTTAATCAATGAAAATAGTGATCTAAATTACTTCAAAATAAAAATAGAAAGCGTTCTCTGTCATTTTAAGCTTCCTTATAATATTTACTTTAAAAAAAACTCAACACAATACATGAAAATCATTCATGCATCAGAATCTTTTCAAAAAGAAAACTTAGCTGAACTAAAGCAAAAGAAAATTAATTCTCTATACGTAAAAAAAGAACACTTAAATGAATACATTAAGTTTAACAAATCGCTTAGTAGAACCATTGTAAACAATGCTAAAATTCCGGAAAAAAACAAAATAGAATTTCTATTCTGTCTTGGAGAAATCTTCTTCAAATACGTCTTTGAGAATACCCTTGAAGAAACAAATTTTGTTTATTTAGATAATTTTTTAAAAATATTTTTTTTAGAGATAAATAAATCAACAAAAATTTTTGATTTATTAAAAAAAATGATTGAAAAATCAAATGATTCATACTCATCTACCCTTTTAAGCAGTATATATGTAAAATTCCTATTTGATGATTTTTTCAAAAATACCGAAGATTCTTCAATTATGACCATTGTATTTATAAGAAACCTAGAAACAAAAAATAAAAAACTTATTTTCTCCCTAGCTGAAGAGAGTGAAAAAATAACAGCTCTTGAAAAAGAAATACTAAACTATCAAAACAGAGATTTTAACGATGATCATATTGATGATTTAAAAATAATAACAGTTGTAGCAGAACAATTTTGTAAAGAAACATTCATGAATAAAAAAGATAAAAAAATAGCACTAGATCAAATTCTAATGTCACTTAAAGATAAAAAAAAGATAAAAAAGATAAAAAAAATACTACTTTAAATCAATCAACGTCTTTCATTTCATAATGAAAAGTTTTAGCTAATAAAAGCAAAAAGGTACGATCCAATCTTTCTCGATCAAATCTCATAATTTGTTCAACCGCCTCTTTTCCAGTCATTCCTGGACTATGCGGACTTGGTAAAAAATAATTACAAAAAGTATCAACTACTGCAATTAAACGAGCAATCGGGTGGATTTGTTCCTTTTTTAATTTCAAAGGATATCCGTAACCATGACAATCTTCATGATGTTGATAAACAATTTGGGGCAAATCAGGAGGAAGAGATTTAATTTGATTTACAATCTCCTGACTCCTAATTGAATGAGTCTCAATTAAAGCTCTTTCTTCTCTCGAGAGTTGAGGTCGAGGCTTATCTAGTATCTCTCTATCAATCTCTTTTTTTCCTATATCATGAAAAAAGCCTGCAAGAGCAATTCTATAGCGATTTGGAATTGAATGCCATTGAGATTTCTTTGCTAAGATTACACTATATAAACTCACAGCTAAACTATGTGCATAAAGATAATCAGAATGCTGCTTTAAAATATCAAGTAAATTAAAAATGTCTTCATCTTCCGAAACAACTTTTAGTGCATTTGATAAAAAATCTTTTGCTTCAAAAAAAGAATCCTTATCTACTTCAGCAGTATAAAGTTTTTCTTGGATAACCTCCCCAGCGTGCTTAATAAATGATAATTTCTTAGCCTTTAAAATTTTTGCTTTTGGAATTACCCTTGCAATTTTCAAATTCATTTCTAAGTAGAGTTGAAAATCTGAAAACAACATATAAAGATGTTTCATCCCTTTATCTTTATATTTACGAATTCGATCAACCGAAAGATCTTCTCCTCCATATGCAATTTTTACAAATTTCTCATTTGGAAGTTTGACATAGATACTAAATGGCATTTTTCGACCAGCAATAAAGTCATCTATACTAATTTTACAATATAAACTATCTGCACTTCCTTCCTCTTCAGGTTCCTGAGAAGCAAGTTGTTCTTCACTTTTTTTCTTTTCTTTAATTTTTTGACAGTGCTCTACTGCCTTTTCCAAATCTTCTTCTTTAAAAGGCTTAGGTAAAAAATAATCAGCCCCTAAACTAATTGCACTTTGTGTTTCAAGAATTTCTGAAAATCCGGTCATCAAAACTACCGGAATATCTTTTTCCGCTTTTACCCACTTTAGCAGCTCAATACCGTCCAAATTCGGCATTTTTATATCACTGATCACCAAATCATAATCATGGATGGCTAAGATGTTTGTTGCTATTTTTCCATCTTGAGCAACATCAACTTCGTGTCCAACTCTCCTCATCAAAGTGGCCAAAATATCTCTAAAAGAATCATCATCTTCAACCAACAAAACCTTGGAGGAATGCTCAGTCATAAACTACACCTTTTTTAACACTCTCCGACAACAGCATATTCATTACCAGAATATTATAACCTGATTTTGAACATAAATCTTGGTTCTCATTAGTAAAAATATATTCTCATATCCTGCGATACCTTAAACAAGAACATCGCAGTGACCCAACAGTCTAGAGACTAAATAACTAAAATTAAATTATGTAGAATGGCGGACCCGGCAGGGTTCGAACCTGCGACCTCTAGATTCGTAGTCTAGCACTCTAATCCAGCTGAGCTACGGGTCCTTTTTAGAGAAGACTCTAGCAATACACGAAACAACCCCAAGAATCAAGGTTCGCAAAGCTCTATTGATCTGAGTCCCTGGATCATCTATTCTTAAGCGATGAAGAATTTTATCCTTTTATTTTCAATAGTTATTTTTACTTTCAGCGTTCAATGTGGCGTACAAGTCAGCACAACCTCTGGAAATGGGTGCGACTTCTACACGATCTCATCAACAGCACAACTCGACTCGGAAGTTGGAATCAACCAGTTACCTGCAACCACCTACGCCAGACTTGCTCAATCCTTTCAAATCACGACCTCAGATGCGCAGACAGTAGCCGGTATTAAACTCAGACTGCAGAAAACAGGATCCCCTTCGGGATCAGTAGAAGTAAAAATCGAATCTGAAAGCAGCTCATTCCCCTCTGGAACAGCCGTAACCGGAACAGCTAGCATAAATACCACATCTATATCAACTACCGAATCTTATTACACTTTTACATTTCCTTCCCAAGTCATCTTAAGTACAAACACTACTTATTGGGTCGTTGTTACCGGAACCTATTCCCAAAGCTCCACTGACTATGTCACTTGGAAAGGCACCACGACTTCTACCCTTTACACTGACGGTACATCTGCGGTATTTCAATCTGGCGGAGGTAGCTACTCAACCGGTACGCTAGAGGATTTTGGCCTCCAACTTGTTTGCGGTACATCATGAAAAACCTATCTTTAATTCTTCTGAGTTTACTCGGAATTCATTGCGGAAATTCTTCAGTCTCTACTCAAGGAGCCAGTTGCACAGGATCATCTGCAGTGATCGGTATCTACGATGGTGTATTTGTTAGTCTATGTGGGTGCGCTGAGGGAGCTGGTGTATCTTCGCAACCGGGAACACCTCTTACTTGTACGATCAATTCAGGGAGTTCCGTCATCTTCCAAAATATTCAAAGCACATTAAAGCATCAAATTCAGTTCTCAAATAATTCACTTGGAGCCAGTCAACTTTTTGACCCTCAATCACCGACTCAAAATTCCTGGGGAACGACGTTTCCTATGGCAGGAACCTTTTCCTTTATAGATACATTTACCCCTGGAATGACCGGTCAAATTATTGCCTTATAAATTGGAAAAATTTTCCCTCTTAAGATTTTTTCTGGATGGTCGAAGAGACTTCATTAGATCAAAACCATCATCCAGGAGGGAAACCGGTGAAAACTCAAAATTCAAAAAAACAAGATTCAAAAAACACTGAACAAGAAGCAGATGTCCTTTATCAAAAAATTGCAGGTAAGTGGTATGCATTTTCTGTAGTGGATGAAGACGTTTTTATGGGAGAAGTTCCCGAGGAGACTTTTTATGTCCCGCAAACTGAGAAACCCTTCTCACCAGAAAACAAACAATAAAAAATTTTCAGAAAAAGTAAGTAAATCTGAGGTTGAACAACTCATTATTCATACAATTGAAAAAATTTCAAAAGATCCTAAAAAAGCAGCCAAAATTTTGTCACAGTGGATTGAGCAACCTTCAGAACAAAAGAAAAAATCAGCTTAATTTCACAATACTCATGATATGATTTCTTGCAGAAGGAAGGAATCTTCGTGTATCAAAAATCTCCACTTATTCTCTTGTTTTTTTCCATGATGGCGCTAGGGGTAGTCTACCTGATCGACACTTCTACAGAGTCACTTGTAGATCGTTCTCCAGAAGTTATTTTTCCCGCAACGGACAACCCTCACGGGGTAAATGCCGCATTTTATCCTTAAAGATAAAAGACAGACACTCCGCCCGTATCTTGATGAGCATTTTCTGAATAAGACTTTAAAAATCCTACAAATTGATTAAAAGTCTTGTAAGAAGAAACGTGCTTATCAACAGTACATCCATATTGAACATAGCGAATCCCTTCTTGTATAGAGGGACGAGAATTTTTAATTTCAACATGAATAGGAAGATAAGTTTCTTGGCTAAAGTAAAGTCTCAAAACCACTTCTTTCTCATCTGCAGGCCAAGGGTCTTTTGCATTAAACGGAACTTGAAAAGAAAGACCATCCTCACTCACATCTAAAATTTCAATTGACCTTAAGTCTTTCCCTTCTGAAACACTATAAATTCCCATCATTTGTTCAAACAAAATTCTTTGGGTTTTTCTTCTTTTTTGATCTAATCTTTCAGTACGAACTTCATTAAAATCAACTACTTGTTTAGAATCATCAGACATGAGAATTCCTCCTAATAACCTTTCGGAGAATCTCTCTGTGGTCTCAAGAGGTAATTTTTACCTGTCTGTCAAGAACCTGACTCCAAATGCCCTACTTTCAATAAGTGCTCTAACATTCTTACCAGACTTTGATAAGCAATTGCTTCATTCGCTCCAGAATCAGTAATTTGAGCTCCTATTTTTCTAATTCCATCAACGAATTTTACTCGAACAACTTTCACGTCAAAAGGAAGGTAAACTGACTGATTTAAATAAAAATGAATTCTAAAAGAATCGTTATTTTCTACATGAGTCATCCCAGTGGGCTCTTCTGAAACATCGTAATCAAATCCAACTCCACTCATACTTACGTCAGAAACTTTTAACCTCATTTCTCCTTTCGAAGGAACCGTCACAAAAAACGAAAACGATTCAAGTAATTCCATTCGTTTTTCTTTTCGTCTTTCTTTACCTAAAAGAGTCATATCCCCTCCTTTTTCAAATCTTTAAGAACGGATTCTATAGAAAGAGGACGAAGTCGAGCTGGCACTCCTCCGGGTTGCCTAGGGAGACTCTGAGTATCTTTTAAACGCGCACTCAATGCTCGAAGCAAAGCCTCTGCCCGAGTTGCCAATTCATTCACTTCTTGGTCAGAAGGTTCCGAATTTAAACCTAAAACAATTGCTGCCTGAGATTCATGCATATTTTTAACTGCAAACCCTGCCTCTTTTGTGATCTTATACATACTAAAGAAAAATCGATCTTTCTCTATTGTTTCATCATTCCATTTAGAAAACGTATCAATCATCTGATCTTGCAGTTGATACCAACGAGTCGCAAATTTTTTCCATGTCCTTTTTTTCTTGTTTGTTCTTTTTCCTTTTTTTAATTTTCTAAAAGTCGTGACAGTCGAGTTATATTGACTAATGAGTGTAGAAGAAAACTGACTCAATTCATTTAACTCGATCTGAGCTCGTTTCATAAGTGAGTCATGATAGTTTTTCAATCGAACCAAGTATTGATTGTCTTTTTTTCCTCCTAAAAAAAGAGTTTGTTTTTTAAAAATCTTATGATTTTCTCTAACAAAATCTGGATATTGACCTGAATGAACAGCATAAGAATCAATAAGTGCACCTGCCTGTGGAGACTGCTTCTCAGATTCAACTACATAGAGTTCATATTCCCCTCTTGGAATAGGGGTTCCATCTGGAAACTTTAATACTTCTGACTTTCCCAACCCCGATTGAGTTTCAATAACCCCACTCGTAAAAAACTCAGTTCGATTTAAAAGAGTTCCTGGTACTCCTTTGATAAAAAGATCAAAACGTGCTCCATCCGGTAAATTAGTTGCAATATAAAACGAAGGAGAAAGTGTATCTCCACCAGACGCGGCAATCGCGACTTTTGGTCCTTGATCAATAGGAAAACCAGCTGCATTTTTGAGCTCCTGATAATCAATCGGACTCACATCACTGACTTCAGGAATAGGAGAAATAAGATCTGCCAAAAACGGAACATCATTTCGCAATTTAAGCAGATGAGGTCGAATTTTATCTTGTAGTTTTTGTAGTTCTGTTTTCACAGTAGGTGAATTTAAGAAGGGATCAAAATATCCTTCCATATATCCAAATGCCATTCCACCCATAAGAGCAATCAGTATAAATAAACGAGACCCTCTTTTTGGAACACGTGGTTTTAAAATAGGAGAAGAACTTTTAATTCCTACCTTTGCCATTTCTGGCTTTTTCTTCTTCTCTGCTCTTTTTGCAATTTTAATTGCTTTTTTCTTCTCTTTTTGAGCATTTTTTGCAGATATTTTAACTTCTTTTTCCTGCTGTTTTTTCTCCTTAACTGTAAGAGCCTGGGTTGGCTCTGACTCAGGTTCAGGAGTTTTCTTTTCTAGACCCGCAGAACTTTCTGCTTCAACGCCTTGAGCTTGCATCGCCGCAGAAATCACCTCAGAAGGTGGAGTCGAAGGTTGATCGTCTGGAATTTCTTGAAGCTGAATTTGGGGTAGAATGTCCTGCTCTTGTGGAGCTGACTCGACGTTAAGACTTTCTTCAGTCTTTGGCTCTTCAACAGGAACTTCTTCGTTTAATATCTCTTCTCCAGGAGGATCCAAAGTCAAACTTTCACTGGGAGCTACTTCAACTTCTAAGGGAGCACTCATTTCCACTGAAGGGGGCTCAACCACGGGGGAAACCAACATGCTAAATTCGGAAACTTCAACCATTGGAACCCAATCAACCATCCCCTCTGCCCACACATACATGTCAGTTCGAACAACTCCTTGAGTCATTTTTTCTTTAATCTCATCTAAAGAAAAAGGCCCCTCGTGGTGATCTCCAAGATAAACAAACCATTTTTTTTCCATTACAGTACTCATCCTTATTTTTTTCCGCTAGAAACAATGTAATGGAAAACGTCTCGAGTCGCAATTGGAGCCTGTTAGGAATTACAGATCATTCTGCAGTCATGAATCTAGGTGGACGCTTGGGATCCGCCCAAGGACCTCAAGCTTTTCGAAGTGCCTGGAAAAGACTCTCAGGAAAAGTACATTTAACGGAACAAATGCTTGATTATGGAGATTGTCATCCCGTAGGTTCATCTGTTTTAGAAATTCACGACCACACGATCGATTGGATCGCATCTCGACTTACGAAATCACGGAGTGTCATTATTGGTGGATCACATGACCATGGATATACTCATCTTGCGGCGATTAAAAAAAATTCCCCGAAAAAAAGAATCGGATGCATTAATTTAGATGCACACCTTGATGTCCGAAAACCAGATCCACTCCCCAGCAGTGGATCTCCGTTCTATTTAGCCATAGAAAATCAAATCATCCGCCCAGAAGACTTTATAGAGTTTGGAATCCAAAGACAATGCAACGGCCCCACTTTATGGAATTACATTGAATCAAAATCAATCGACGTTGTTCCTATGGAAAACTGTCGCTTTGGAAAAGCCATTTTATTATTTCAAGAAAAACTCAAATTTCTTGAGAAACAGTGTGATGAAGTTGTGATTAGTCTGGATATCGATTGTGTCAATGGTGCGGAAGCCCCAGGAGTGAGTGCGCCAGCTCCAGAAGGACTTACTTCAAGTGACTTACTTGCGATTATGAACGAAGCAGGTCGTTCAAAAAAAGTTCAATCCCTTGGAATTTTTGAACTCAATCCAATTTATGACATTGATCAAAGAACAGCTCGTCTCTGTGCAGCTGCTGTATGGCATTTTTTAAGCTAGGAAGCCCAATCATTGATTGCTTCTATTTGACGTGAAAGAGACTCTGTCGATTCGACAACAGATTCCGATAGATTTTTTCCAGTCTCAACGACTCGATCAAAATCTTTTTGAACCTCTCCAAAATGTTCAGTCAAAGGAACCAGTTGTTGCTGTAATTGTTCCAAGCTTTTAATACAATTTTCAACATCTATCTCAAGATCAGAATGATTTGATAACGCTCGAAGATGAGAATTGAGATCTTCAAAACTATTTTTCGTTGACCGAGACTCTCCAACCATTTTTAACATTTTAGAGCGAGCTTGTACTGCCGATACCGATAAATTTCTCGCCATTTGCAACATATTTCGAATATCAATCAACAAATCTTTTGAAACTCTTTTCAATGAATCATTCCACATTTGAATTTCTTTATTGGAATCAAAATGAACATTTTTTTCAACTGAAAAAACAAAAGGATTCTCTTTTCTGCCCATCACAAAAAGAACAATAAACATAGTGACAGCAATCATAATCTGAAAAAGATATGCATGAGATTTTTTATTCATCCCCATAAAAAGAGGTTTCTGAATCTGTACCTGCACTCGAACCCATTGATTACCTCTTGGCCGAGCGTAATCAAGGTAGCCTTCTTCAAAATGAAAATCATACGTTTCAAAATTTTGATGATCTTTTTGAGGAAGCACATTTAAAGAAAAAAGTTCAGAGTCATTTACAGGTTCTTTTACATGGGTTGCCATCTCTCTTGCCAACAAAAGGGTATGATTCTTTTCCCATGCCCCTCTAAAATAACTATCGATAAAAATTAAAGAGGACATAAAAAAAGCAGTGAGCACAAAAATCCGAAATAAATAAAAAAAATGTTTCGGCTCAAACTGACTAAACAGTTGAGATGGAAAAAAACGCAAAGCAAACCTCCCTCTTCTACTCCCCTATCGACGTCATCCATTTGAAACTTAAATTAAAAGACTTGGATTGAATCAAAGAAAAAACAGCTGTAGATTTGCGTTATGAAAACCATACTTGCAATTGACCAAGGAACAACAGGAACACGAGCCTTTCTTATGAATGAAAATTTGGAAGTGCTTTCACAAGCTTATGAGGAATTCCCCCAATACTTCCCAAAACCAGGATGGGTAGAACACTCTCCTGAAGAAATATGGCAAAGCACTCTGAAAACAATTTCACAAGCAATCTCCAACAATCCTCATGAAATCGTTGCGATTGGAATTACAAACCAAAGAGAAACACTCTGTTTTTGGGATAAAAGTACAGGACTTCCTACATCTCGAGCAATTGTCTGGCAAGATCGACGAACCAGCGACTTTTGTGAAAGCTTGAAAGAAAAAGGACTGGAACCTAAATTTCAAAAAAAAACAGGACTTCTTCTTGATCCCTACTTTTCTGGAAGCAAGGCAGCATGGGCCCTCAAAAATGATCCTGAAGTTCAATCGCTTCACTCCAAAGGAAAGCTCGCCATTGGAACCATTGATAGTTATTTAATGGCAAGACTATCGGGAGGGAAATCTCATGTTACCGAACCAAGCAATGCCTCAAGAACACTCGCATTTGATATAGAAAAAGAAAACTGGAGCGATGAACTCTCTACTTATTTAGGAGTTCCAACTCATCTCTGGCCAGAGACCAAAGACTCAATGGGTCTGTTTACAAAAACCTTCAATGTCCCGGGACTTCCGGACGGAATTCCGGTCACTGGAGTTCTTGGAGATCAGCAGTCAGCTCTACTAGGTCAAGCTTGCATTGAAGAAGGAATGGCTAAATGTACTTACGGAACAGGTGCATTTCTTTTAATGAATACAGGCAATAAAAAAATCGAGAGTCAAAACAGACTCCTCTCTACAATTGCCTGGAAACTCTCAGGAGAAAAGCCCACTTATGCTCTGGAAGGAAGTGCATTTGTTGCAGGAGCTGCAGTCCAGTGGTTACGAGATGGATTACAAATCATCAATCATTCTTCAGAAATTGAACCTCTTGCACTTCAAGTAGAAGAGAGCGATGGACTTATTTTTGTGCCAGCACTCACGGGCTTAGGAGCTCCTCATTGGAATCCAAAAGCAACTGGAATGTTTACAGGCATTCACCGAGGCACAACAAAGAGTCATTTCGCCAGAGCTGTTTTGGAAGGGATCGCTTTTCAAAATTCAGACATCTTGTCTGCAATGGAAACAGATCTTCATCGTCCTTTGATTAGCCTTAACGTTGATGGCGGAGCTTCAAAAAATAAAACATTGATGCAATTTCAATCTGATATTCTTAATGTACCCCTAAACCGTCCTCAAATGATTGAATCAACTGTTTTAGGAGCGGTCTTTGCTGCCGGAATGGGTGTGGGACTTTGGTCTTCTTTAAAAGACATACAAAAAGTCTGGAAAAAAGATTGTACCTTTGAGCCGTCAATGGAACCAGAAACTCGAAATGAACATTTACTACGCTGGAAAAAAGCGATTCAACGAGTTTCTCTCTAAAGTAGATTTTCAAGTTCGGTAACTGTACCTACTGAAATAAGCTCGACATCAAATTCCGAATGAAACTTTTGATAATCTGACCTTGAAAGAAAAATTCTTTGAATTCCAAGTTTTTGGGCTTCTTCGATTCGAATATCTGCATGAGAAACTCTTCTTACCTCACCGGTAAGTCCAACCTCTCCAATAAAAAGAGTATGAGAGTCAATCGGACTTCCTTTAGTGCTCGAATAAATTGAAGCAATCGCTGCAAGGTCACATGCTGGATCTGACACTCTTAATCCACCTGCCACATTAAAAAAAAGATCGTGATCTCCCAAAGTGAGCTTCATATGTTTTTCAATGACTGCAGCCAACAGAGAAATTCGTGTCGAATCCATTCCTGAAGCTGTTCTTCTAGGTAAACTCAATGGACTTGGAGCAACTAAGGCTTGAAGCTCTAACATGAGAGGGCGAGTTCCTTCGAGCGTACTTCCCAATGCTGTTCCCTCAATGGGTTGCTCTCGATCACTCATAAACAATGATGATGGATTAGTCACTTGCTCAAGACCTTGGGAACTCATTTCAAATACACCTAATTCTCGAACAGAACCAAATCGATTTTTTACAGCTCTTAACAATCTAAAATTTTGAGCTCCCTCTCCCTCAAAATACAATACGGTATCAACCATATGTTCAACTACTTTAGGTCCTGCAATACTTCCTTCCTTAGTCACATGGCCAACCAAAAAAATAGCAATACCCGCAGTCTTGGCCAACGTCATTAAACGCGCTGAAACTTCTCTGACCTGACTCACACTTCCTGGAGCTGATTGTAAAACTCCAGAAGAAAAGGTTTGAAGTGAGTCCATCATCAAAATATCAGGTTGAAGCTGTTTAACTGATTCAAAAACTTTTTCAATCTGAGTTTCTGCTCCTAAAAAAACTTGATCATGCCCACTTACACCGAGTCTTTGAGCTCTTGCTCTAATTTGATTTTTTGACTCTTCTCCACTGACATACAGCACTTTTAACTTTTTATGATTTTGTGAGTCTGATTCAACAAGACCTCGAATGACTTGAAGTAAAAGAGTACTCTTTCCAATTCCAGGATCTCCACCCAAAAGAATAAAGCTATCTGGAACTAATCCTCCTCCCAAAACACGGTCTAACTCTGAAATTCCTGTAGTGAGTCGTTCCGACTCTTCAATTTGATCTTGCGAAGCATCAAGCGCCTCAATCGCTTCACCTTGCGAGGGTAACCACCTGAATTCATCTCTTAAGGTTGAAAGAGAGGATTGTTCGACAGGAGTTTCTGCCAATTCTTCAACGAGGGTATTCCATTCCCCGCAACCGCTACAGCGCCCCACCCAACGTGGGCTTTGAGACCCACAAGACTGACAAGTATAATGTGATTTTTTTTTGGCCATGGCGGCACCCTATCTCTCCTTTTCGAATGACGCAATCCCGAGTTAGAATGAAAATATGAGCCGAGATGACATTAAGCGAAAACGCGAAAGAGAAGATGAATTAGAAGCAGAAATCAAAAGAAATAGACCTCAAAATGATTTTAAGAGTGCATACTCTCAAGCACAAAAAATAAAAGAGGATTCCAAAGGAGGTCTAGAAAAATTTATGGAACTCCTTGAACGAGCAGAGCCTCTCCTAGAAAAAGTAAACTCTCTTTATCTTCAATACTTTGGAGGAATAGAAAAATTTCCTCCTCGCATTCAAAAGGAACAACTCGATCAAATCATGAAAACCTTAACATTAATGAATAAAGCCACTCCGTCTATGAAGTTTCGTTTTGACAATATCCAATCTCAATACCTTTCATATCAACGCCGGTGGGAAAAAAAATTAAAAGAAATGCAAAAACGTTAAACAGAACCAATCATCTCTTTAAAAGATTCCTCAGATAAGACAGTAACTCCCAATGTTTCTGCCTTCTTTAACTTGCTTCCAGCCTTTTCACCAGCAAGAAGATAGTCTGTTTTTTTAGAAAGACTAGATCCAACTTTTCCGCCATGAGACTCGATAATTTCGGAAGCTTCTGATCGAGTCCACTCAGAAAGCGTTCCAGTGATCACAAAGACTCGGTCCTTTAAAGAGTCACTCTTCATTTGAGTTTCTTGGGGAAAAATAAGTGAAGTGACTGCTAGAAGATCTTCAAATTCTGTTCGATAGTCCTTATGATGGAAATAGCTATAAATTGATTTAGCAACTTCTGGTCCAATATCTGAAATCGACTCTAGTTCCTCTATACTTGCTTCCATCAACGAACTAAATTTTTTAAAATATTCAATTAATGCTTTTGCAGTTTGAAGTCCAACATGCCTAATTCCCACACCATACAAAAGACGATGTGCTTGATTTTCTCTAGACTTTTTGATCGAATCGATAAGATTTTGCGATGACTTTTCTGCAAAACCGTCTAAATCAATAACATCTTGTACCCTCAAAGAATAAAGATCAGGCAATTTTTTAATTCGTTTTTTTTCAATCAACTGAATTAAAATTCGAGGACCTAAACCTTCTATGTTCATTGCATTTTTTTGTACAAAATGCCTGAAACGTTCTTGAACTTGGGCAGGACACTCTTTATGGTTTGGACAGCGAAGAGCCGCTTCGCCTTCTTTTCGGATAGCTTGTGTTCCACAGCTCGGACATTTTGAAGGAATTTTATATTTTTTTTCCTTTCCACTTCGAACATCAGTAATCACTTTAACTACTTCTGGAATTACATCTCCAGCTCTCTGAATAAAAATTCTATCTCCAATACGAATATCCTTTCGATCAATTTCGTCTTGATTATGTAGAGTTGCTCTTTTTACAATCACTCCTCCAACATTTACAGGTAAGACTTCTGCAACCGGAGTTAAGGTTCCTGTTCTTCCCACTTGAACAGTAATATTGATAATCTCTGTTGTCTCTTGTGTTGGAGGAAACTTAAACGCAATCATTCCTCTAGGATTCTTCGCAATATAACCTACCTGATCAATCTCTGAAATGTGATTTAGCTTAATCACCAATCCATCAATTTCAATCGGAAGCTCATATCTTATTTTTTTAATTTCCTCAAAATACGATAAAACTGCCTCTGTCCCTTTACAGACTTTTCTTTGTTTTCCAACTTTAAATCCCCATTGATGTAACTGAGACTGAAACTCTTCTAATGTAGAAAACTTTCCTCCCTCTATTGCTCCTAATCCATAACAATAACAATCTAACGGCCGTGCTGCGACGACTCGAGGGTCTAGTTGTCTTAAAGTTCCTGCTGCAGCATTTCTAGGATTTGCAAACGTTTTCAATCCTTGCGCCAATTGTTCTTCATTTAATGCCTCAAAAGAACGTATCGGAAGCAGAACTTCTCCGCGAATTTCTATTTTCTTCGGTGGACGATTGGTTTTAAGACGAATAGGAATTGACCGAATGGTTTTTGCGTTTTGAGTGACATCTTCACCAATAGTTCCATCGCCTCGAGTCGCTGCACGAATCAATATCCCATTTTCGTAAGTAAGATTAATAGATAGCCCGTCGTATTTTAATTCAGCAAAATATTCTAATTTCTCTTCCTGAGGACGATCTAAAAAACGATGAACTCGTTCATCAAAATCAAGAAACTCCGAGGGCTCAAGTGCATTTGCCAACGACCTCATCGGTTCAACATGAGCAACCTTTGTAAATTGATCTAGGGGAGCTCCCCCTACCCTCTGAGAGGGAGAATCCGCTCTTACCCAATCAGGATGAGCTTTTTCAATTTTAAAAAGCTCTCTCATTAGATCATCGTACTGGCGATCCGAAATCAAAGGATTATCTAAAACATAATAGTAATGATTATGTTTCTCTAAATCTTCAATTAATTGGTTCATTCTTTTTTTCAAATCTGAGTCCGGCATGACTCTCTTTTAAAAAAAGCTTAGAAATAAAACAAGACGGAACCTTCAAAAGAAATAATACGATGCGACAAAGAAATGGTCGAATCAAAGTCTGCACTTTGAGCTACGAAATCAAACCCGGCTTTAAATGCCATTCGATTGGTATAGTGATAAAGTCCACTTAAATTAAACGTAATTACACTCACCCCTGAAGAATCACCCGAGATAAACCCCGTTTCAGTGACAGAGTTAAATAATCCCAAGTCAAATCCTAAAATCACTTCCCACCGATCTCGAAAAGGAACATCAATTCCCATTCCAATAAAAAGTCCTCCAAAATCAACTGGTCCCTGAGCGGCTGTCGAATCAATTGGAAGAGTAAAATTAAATCCGTGATAACCCAAGCGAGCAAACGCTTTTGGTCCAAAAAAATCATCCTTCAATAAATAGGAGTAGCCTGCCGCAACTCTCCAGCGAAACAGAGTTCCTTCTGTACTTGTTGTTCCTGAATCCGAACTCAAAGAAAAAGAATGGTAACCAATTGTAGTTTCTGCAAAAAAGTTTTTATCAATCCACAATTGTCCTTCAACCTTGCCTCCCCACGAAAACCCTCCACCCGTGGCACTACTTGAACTCGAAGAATGCTGTCTACGATGGCTTCCTAAAAAAACTCCTCCAGCTACATAACCATATTCAGGAAGAGGAACGGGAGTTTCAACTACTGAAGTCTCATCTTGTTGATTCTCTACCTTTGTTTGCTGTGGAGGAGCTGTTCTTCTAAAAATTTTCGTGATTTTTTGAAAACGAGTAATTTTTTCATCTGATAACTGTGAAAGTATTTTACAAAAAGAAATTCGATCATCCACTTCTACAACTTCAATCCGCCCTACCTCTTTCAATCTCCAATCTGATATTTCTCCCAAGAGAGGATGAACCTTTACTTCTTCAATGGTAGAAATAACCAATTCATCACCTATTTGGATCCCATCTTTTTTCCCTAAATTTACAGTCACCCACCGAGAATCAATTCCCGTGACATGGCCAGAAAATGGCACTCTCTTGATCATTTCACTAAGAGCGGAATTAAATTCTGTTTGCAAATCTTCCATTGAAAAAGGTTTTCCAGTTTTAGGATCTTCCATCACAAACTGTGTTTTGGATATGGTAATCATCTTAGGCGACAATAACCAATCCACCATGAAACGATAAAAGGGGCCTTCTTTTAAAATTCGAGTACGAATTAACGTTTCTACTTCAGCTGCTCGAGCAACTTGTTTCAAAATTTTTGGATCTTCAACCACTTTATTGTATTGAAGATTAGATTCTTTTAGAATTTTGTTCTCTCTAGAAAGATCCGTAACCTTAAATTGACTTTGATTATCAAAATACTTTTGAACGGTTTCTTTTATATAAGAATTGAATAACCCATCTACATTATCTGCCGGTTCTAAAACTCCAATGGTCTTAAATTCATGTTTTCGGTCCAAATCGAAACTTGAAAACGCATTTTTCGAAAAGAAAACGCCCAGAATAGAAAAAAGAATGAATTTAAATTTTAATTTGTTCTTCATAAACCGCAATTAAAGTCTTTAACTCCACAATTTCTTGTTGAGCCTTGGTTAATTCGTTTTCAAGTCGTTCAATCTTTTTTTCTAATTTTTTTTTAGATTCAGAAGATCGAGCATACTGAAATGTATCTTCTCCATCATCTGGAACAAAATACTTCCCATTTTTGACTCGATATTCAATTTTATCAGCCTTTATGTACCTCCGAAGTGTAGAAAGACTGACGCCTTTTTTTACGGAATATTCAATCAGAGGAACCCATGTGATTTGTTCTGTTACACCCATCTCTCTAATTGTATTTCCTTAAGCGCAGAAATCAAGTAATCTAAGAGGGTGCCTGATTTAAAGAATCGAAAACAAAAGAAATTTCAGATCAGCTCAAAAAAGAAAATTGCTTTTGTATGTAGTGGTGGCGGAACTAAAGCAGGGGCATTTCATCTTGGCGTTGCTTTAGCTCTACAGGAACAAGGGTTTCGCTTCTACGGAGGACTCAAAAACCCAGAAACTCCAGCAGACCTTCCTGGTCCTATGGATATTTCCACCTACGTTGGTTCGAGCGCAGGAGCGATTATCGCCACATTGCTGGCAGCAGGCTACTCTCTTGAATCAATCGTCAATTCTTTTACGGGAAAAAATCCAGAAGATCCTGACCTTGCCTCTGATCTCATTTTGCCTCGACTCACTTATCAAAAAATGTTCACTATTGGCTCTCCAGGAAAAAGAAAAGACAGGATCAAGCAATCTGTTTTTTTAAAAAAACTCATTTCAAATTTTTTAAAAGGAGACATCTCCTCTTTAATAAAATTAAAATGGCTTACCGCAAATAGTCCTATCACTACCTCTGGAATTGAAACATACATTCGAGAAGAAGTTCTTGCATCCAACGAATTCAAAGACTACAAGTCTGATCTTTTTTTAGTCACGACACAATTAAATCATTCGAGAAAAGTTGTTTTTGGGAAGTATCACTACGAACCTCCTGCAGAAGACCTGAGCTGCGAATACAGTAACGAAGCGACCATTTCAGATGCATGTGCAGCAAGTACAGCTCTTCCCTTTGTTTTTGCTCCCTATACAATCAAACACAAAGATAAATCTGTTGCCTACATTGATGGAGAAATTAGAGACACCTTATCGACTCATGTTGGATTTGATTCAGGAGCTGACCTTGTAATTTGTAGTCACACCCATCAGCCCTATCACCTCTCTAAAGAAGTTGGTTCTCTCACTAACTTAGGATTTCCAGTTATTTTGGTTCAATCGCTTTATTTAGCGATTGAACAAAAAATTAATTATCATATCGAATCAAAAAAAAGAGTGGGTCTCGCAGTTCAAGCAGTTCATGAGTACTGTAAAAAAGAAGGAATTTCTAAAGAACACAGCGAGCAAATCACCCAGATTTTAGAAAGAAAACTGAACCATCGAATGAACACAGATACCATTTACATTCATCCCCGTCCTCATGATCATGATACATTTTTATATGAACACTTTAGTCTTGCTCCTGAAAAACTCACAAAAATTGTAAAAAGTGGGTTCTTATCAGCAATCGATGTACTTAGAAAATATGAATTTGAAGATCGTTCTAAAGATCAACCCTCACTAAAAGTTGTCGGTTCTTAACCTTCATTTGCTTTTTATTTGATATTCAAACTGAACCTTCCTATGATCAATAACGATGATGAAGGTGGGTTTAACTTTTTATTTACTACTTGGAATAAGTATTCTTTTTTTTAAAAGCAATCTAGCGTTTGCCTACCCTACAACCATTGGACTTGGCTATAATAGCTGCATTGTTTGTCACTACAATCCTTATGGAAACGGTCCTCTCACTGACTATGGAAGAGGAGTCTCTGCGACTGCTATCGCCGCAAAGCCTCTTTATATTGAGTCTATTGATGATCAAACACTCGCAAATCAATCTGGATTTTTTGGTTCCTGGGTAGAACTCCCTTCTTGGTTTCGACTCTCCGGAGATTTTAGATCTCTTTACCTAGTCAATCAATTCAATGCTGATCATCCAGTTAAGCGCTGGGTCATTATGCAAGCTGAAATGAGTGCGATTTTTAAATTAAAAAAAAATAAACTTTATGGTGTTTTTACCTACGGATATATTCCTCCTCCATCTTCATTTACAGGAAGTCGGAGAGACGAAGTCTCAACTTGGATTTCAAGAGAGCATTACATCGGATACCGTCCCATTAAAAAGCTCTCTCTTATGGCTGGTTTTTTTGATCCAATCTATGGAGTTAAGACTTCAAATCATATTGCTTTTCATCGAACTCGAACAGCACTCAATCAGAATGACCAAAGCCATGGAATTGGAATGTCATACGACTTTTCCCAATTTAACTTAGGAGCTCATGTTTTTTTAGGCAACCTCTTCCAGACTCAAGAACTCAGACAACTTGGAGGAACACTTCGATTTGAATATCGACCTGAATCCGAGCTCGCTTTTGGAATTTCTGGACTCTATACTTCTAATTCTTTTAGAAAAAGACAAATGACTTCAATTCATGCCAAACTCGGTATTGGAAAAGGTTCTTCTCTATTAAGTGAGATTGGATTTATTAGAGAAGCCCCTCTCTCTCAAAACGCACAACTTGGACAATACATTTGGATCAGCCCTACCGTTAAAATCATCCGTGGACTCTATCTCATTAATGCAATTGAGTACTACTCTCAAGGAGCATTTGAATCTGACATTCGAAGATTTAGACTCACTCCGGGAATACAGTTTTTTCCGGCTCAGAGAATCGAACTGAGAATAGAAGTGCAAGCAGACCGTAACTTTTCAGATTCTGTAGTCAATCGAGACTCCATGAGCTTCTTAGGACAATTTCATCTATGGCTTTAATTTTATTTCTATTCTTTAACCAAATTAGTTTTGCCTCTGATTATCTAATCAATAACGATACTTGTATTGCAATTCCTATAGAAAATCACAAAATACAAAAGCAAAAAAAGACAACACTTTCAGAAGTGGGCGAAGTTAAATCGAGTCAAAGATACAAAGGAAGTAAAAAATATTTAACTATTTACACTACTTCTGGAAAATACATTACAAAGCGAGCGTGTATCTCAAAAGAACAATCCCTCGCCTCCCCTCTTCATTGGGGGCTTCATTTTTCTCTTCAAGGAATTCAAGAACCGTTAGAACTCGTTCATTCCTCAGGCACTGCTTATGATATTACCGCTAGCTATATTGGAATTTGTGCAGGCGCAAAATTAGACTGGAGGTTTTCAACGTGGGGGCTTTTATCTGTTCCCGCGTGTATTCTTGGATCACTCAGTGAAGCTTCATATGAAAGCTTTGATGTTCTGACTGCACCTATTATTTATGGCTCAAAAAGAGCCGTTGTTTTTGGTCTAGAAGTTAACCCGACTTTTTATTGGTCTCCACTCAATCCGAATATTCAATTTGGAGTAAAAACTCCCTTAGGATGGAGAAAAGGAACCTGGACACAGCCTGCTGATACAAACTACCAAATATCTCCCAGTGGATCTCTTCTGTGGGGGATTATGCTTTCTTCAAGAATTATTTTTTCAAAAGCCTCTGTCGGAATTGACTCGGGGTTTATTCGAGATTTTAAAAGTCTTTCTTGGATTTTAAGTACTGAAATCCCATTATAAAGAATTAATCCACTCTACAATAGTTTCTCTTTGAGCAGGACTGAGTATAGAAATAGGAGGCATATCTTCTTCTCCTCCTACACTTGAACCTCGAATTCTTCGATATAATTTTGAATTGGTGGAATCAGAAGCGACGACGTAGCCAAGACTCACCCATTGCTCGGCAGTGTATGAAGCAAAATCTCCGTGACATGCCGAGCACTCATCAACAATAATTGTTCTAAAATTCAAAAACTTTTCAGAACCATCAACAACACCATAGATTTTTGCGTCATCTGAGAAAGAATTCTCCGTCTGAGGAGCACAACGAATCAAAATCAAAGAAAGGTTGAGGGCTGAGAAAAAATAAAGGAATTTCATTTCTTACTTTTTACTGATTTTTTTTGTTTTGTTGGCAAAGGACTGATCTCCATCTCTCCCTTTACTTTAACCTCATTATCCACGCCTACTCCTAAATAAAGAGGAGCATCAATCCCAAAATCACTTATTTTACAGGTAAACTCAGCTAAAACTTTTTTATTTTCAATTTTATAAGTCCCCTCGATCGGAACTTTCTTTTTCAACAGGGTTAAAGACCCCTTAAACGTTCCATCTTGACCTTGAGCAACAATATAACCATAGGGAAACTTTTTTGCTTTAAAATATTTGTCCCTCATGTGCCGGTCTCTTAAGCCGATTCCAGTTTTAAAGCTGTCCATTTTTACTTTGAGGCCCTGAACTTTAATTCCGTTTCCAATCTGGTAAGCTCGTCCCTTGACTGACTCAGAGTGTGCAACAAATGATCCCATGGGATCAAGCTCTACAAATAACTCCACTTTTGCTGCAGAGCTAATGATTGAGAAACTTAAACTTAATGCAACGAACAAAAAACGATTCATAAAATTCCCCCTTTTTTCATTCTACTAACAGAATAAAAAAAGGGAAGGTGTTTATTTTATTCTACGTTTCTTTGAACTTTTCTCATATTTGACTGAAGAATAAACTTACGAATTCGAATATTTTCAGGGGTGACTTCAACCCACTCATCTTCATCAATCCATTCAAGAGCCTGATCTAATTCTAATTTCTTTGTTACATTCAGCTTAGTTGAATCGTCTTTTCCAGCCGCCCTCATATTCGTGAGCTTT
>PBMP01000075.1 GCA_002722705.1 Pseudobdellovibrionaceae bacterium
GATTTTCCTTAAGTGAAGTGGGTGTTCTATCGCCAAATTCTGAGTTTATTGAAGCCTTAGAAAAAGAGCGATCTAGCAAGGAAAAGACCTGTGAAACCCTATGGATGGGACTAAAGTAAAATGAAGTTCTTTTTAGAGAGTTAAAAAAACTTTTCTTTAGTTTACTTGAAAAATCAAGTATTTTATTATACATCTTCTTCATGAAAATTCGGAGATTTTCAATCATTCAAAGCCTTAAAAGAGGTGGACTCATTCCAATTTTTGGAATTTCACTTTTTTTCACAGCTTCTCTTTCACTTGCTGAAAAACAAGATGAAATTAAAAAATTTTTAGATGAGGTAGGAAGTGTAGAGCATTTTCTAAGCTCAGATTTCTACCAACAAAGACTTTATGAACTTCTTGTAAAAAAACATGGCAGTACAGAAACTTTCCCTATTCGTAGCTATGATCATATAACAAGAATGTTAAAAAAGTTTAGACAAAGGCTTTCAGATACAGAGAGAAATGCACTGGATCAAAGACTTTGGAGTCATGGAAAAACTTCTAAAGAACTTGATGGAATGATCATCCATTCTGAGCGTAAAGAACACGGTCTTCAGTTTAAAGAAAAAGAATTTATAAAATACTTAGAATCTCAGCAAAAAAAATTAAAAATAGAAATGCGTGTTGAAATTGAAAAAAGTGATCATAAAAAATCCTGGTCACATCAAGAATTAAAAGAAAATTTATTAAAACTCAGTCAACAATACAGAGATGCTCAAAAAAATGATCGAATAAAAGATTTTTTTATAGAATTAAGAAACAATCATCTTTACCAATTTTTTATCCGAAAACTCCTTCATCTTACTTATGCAATACTTAAAGATAAATTAATTCCATTTCAAAGTGCTGATGAAATTCTTGAATGGTTTTATGAATTCAAATCTAAACCTTATGAGACCATGTTTGCACTATTGAGATATTTTCCCGAGAACGAAAATGACATTTTTCTCGATCCAGAAATACATCCTGCTCTTTTTTCTGAAATCAGTCGCCTCATTCCTTCTATAAAACAGTTAAAGAAGTTAGAAACAGTTTTTGAGCCAAAAATGATTAAAGCTGCAAATGGAAAAACAATACCTTTGGGACAAGGCCAGAAAGTAACAGTACAGCTTCGCTCTGTCTCTCATCGATTAATCACTCTTTACAAAGGAATTCTAAACGATGAATGTACCGCAGGAGGGAGGAATTTCACTTTAGCGAGTATAATTGATAATAGTTCAGTAAAGCGAATATTCAGTGCGCTAGAACAAGACTCTGAATTTTATGAAGTCTGGATCAGTTCAGAATCAATTTCTCCAACTTACAATGGGTTTATTCAATGGATTCCAGTCTCTCATTCAACAAAAAAACCTCTTTATGCTGTTGATATTGGCGCTTCTATTTTAAGAAGAATAACGAAGACAGAGTTTGGAAAAAAACCACTCTCATTAAGTATTATTAGAAAGCACCGAAAGAAAGAAACAGGCAATGCTTCCTATCTCGTACCTGGAGAGTTTGACTATGAAAATAATGCTTATATTTTCCAAACACTCAGGGTTCAACCAGAATACATTTGGGGTACTCGAGTGAATCGAAATGAATTTATCGGTACTCAAAACGACGACGAACTTAGATCATGGATCAAAAAAGAAATAAAACCTTTAGATACCGCTGGCCGCCTTTACAGTAAACATCATGATAACTTAAAAATTGCTTTTGAAATTTCCTTAACACCAAGAAACAAACTCCTCGTCTTAAATTTGGATCAGCCTCAGAAACCGAGCATTGAAGAGATAGAAACATGGATAAAAAATGGACAAATCAATCACCTTTATGACTTTGAAAGGGCAATAAGTTTTGGTTTTTACAGCAAAGCGAAAACAGACTTCGATGCAACACTTTCATCGTTGAGTCTTCTTGCTCTACGAAAAGGGAAGCTAAACCTTGCAAAGGAACTTTTCATTTTAAATAGAAATCCATTAGAATACATTCCGTGGAATGAACTGACGGAAAGAGAATTTTTATTTTTTGCTCAAGAAATAAAAGGAATCATTAATCACAAAAAAGACCTTTACCTTCTAGATCAATGGATCTCTATCATCAAAAAAGGGCGTTTTGTTTTTAAGTACCCTCGTCTCGCCTTACAACTCTCTGGGATTCATTTGATCACGGGAGATCAACTCGACTTAGTGAACCCTCCTCTGTGTGAAGACCATTTTAAAATGGATCGCTAATTAGTAAAACTCAGTATTTTTAAATACTTATACATTAGCTTTTTGTACTTTACTGCAAAAAACTCATTAGCTTTTTGTACTTTACTGCAAAAAACTAATAAAATAAAATACTCCTATGAGCTTCACTATTGAATCAAGATACATTCGTCCTATCATTTCCGAATTTCTCACGAATAAAATGGTTTTCATTGGTGGGCCAAGACAAGTAGGCAAAACAACCTGTTCACTCACTTTTCTTTCCCCTTCATCACCCTCTCACCGAGGTTACCTCAATTGGGATGTCATCGAATCTCAAAAAAAAATAAAATCCGGACAAATCCCTCCAGAACCAATCATCATTTTAGATGAAATTCATAAATTTAAGAATTGGAGAAATCTAGTAAAGGGATTCTATGATCAAAACAAAGAATTTCAAAAATTTATTGTTACAGGCTCAGCTCGACTAGACCATTACAGAAGAGGTGGTGACTCTCTTTTAGGTCGATATCGTTATCTTAGACTACACCCTCTCTCAATAGGAGAGCTGAAAATATCAAATTTAGAAGACCAAAACCAACTTTTAAAACTAGGTGGATTTCCAGAGCCTTTTCTCAACGGTACTGAGAAAGAATGGAGACTCTGGCAAAAAGAAAGAATCTACAGACTCGTCAATGACGACATCCGAAGCCTAGAAAACTTAAGAGAATATTCAAGTATAGAATTACTTGCGGAATCTCTCATTGTAAGAGTAGGTTCTCCACTTTCCGTTTACTCTCTTTCTCAAGAACTTCAATTCAACTTTAGAACAATAGAGTCTTGGATTAAAATTCTAGAACAAGTTTATTACTGCTTTAGAATTTCTCCCTTCGGAGCTCCAAAGATTCGAGCAGTTAAAAAAGAAAAAAAATTATATTTATGGGATTGGAGCAGCTGCAGCCACAAAGGAGCCAGATTCGAAAACATGGTTGCATCTCATCTTCTAAAATACTGTCATTTTTTGGAGGACTCTCAAGGGCACTCTATGGAACTTCGATACCTACGTGATACCGATAAGAGGGAAGTTGATTTCGTGGTTGTGAAGAACGGAAAGGCTCTGTTTGCTGTAGAGTGCAAAACAGGAGAATCTTCTCTTTCCAAAAATGTTTCTTATTTTATGCAGCGCACTGATGTTCCGTTTTTTTATCAAGTGCATCTAGGTACCAAAGACTATGTTGTTGGACCTAAAGCTCGAGTTCTTCCGTTCAATACCTTCTGTCAAGAGGAACAAATCCCTTAAGCCCCTAGATTCCACTTTGCCATTTATGGTACGCCTAAGCACATGAATCACTCTGTTAAAGATCAATACGAAAGGCATCCATACCCCTCTGTTCCTCTTTGGAATCTTCCAAGTCGTAAACACAGTGGATTTTATAGTTATGAACTTGCACAGAGACTCTCCGGCAATCATCAAGTGGGACACCAAGATATTTCAATATTAGTCGTGGGTGCAGGTACGGTCGAACCCCTTATCATTGGAGAAGCTCATCCACGAGCCAAACTCATTACCGCAATCGAAATTAGTCAAAAGTCGATAGAAATTTTAAAAAAAAGAATCACCCTTGCAAAACTCTATCGAAGAAAACTTCCTCCGATAGAAATCATTCATGCAGACCTGACAGAATGGCTAAAAAAAACGGATCAACGTTTTGATTATATTATTGCAAATCATGTTCTTCATCATCTTGAAGACCCAGCAATGACACTAAAAGCTCTGAGTGCACGGCTTCATGACCACGGATTCATGAGAATTGCGACTTATCCAAAATCAAGTCGTATTTGGATGAAACGAGTAAAGCAATGGTTTGAATGGAATGGAATTACCCATCAAACTCCTTCTTTAAAACGTGCATGTCAAAAGGCTATCTCTTTTCTTCCAAAGGACCACGTAATTAAAAACGCTTACGAAAGTCAGCCAAAAATAGAAACGACTGCGGGTCTCGTCGATTCGTTTTTTCATGCTCATGAAAACCCTCTCTCTCCTCTAGCTTGGGGACAAACCATTTCAGATATCGGGAATTTAAAGTGGATTGCAGAAACTCAAACAGAAACATCAAGGAGTGAATTTCTGTGTGAAGTAGAACCTAAAACTAAAGAGTTATCTCCTTGGATACGGCTTCAAATATTAGATGATTTACTAGAGCTTTGTGCGAGTCCATGTTTTTGGTTTCAAAAGACAAATGAAACTCAATCCTTTGAACTTCCGAAACTTTCTCCTCTTTCGTTAAAAACGGTCGCCTGTGGAAAACAAAGAATACAACAAGGAAACGAACCTAAAGCAGTCGCTCAATGGATTAAACAATCCAAAGGTTCGACGCATTTTGAAATTGCAAGCCAACTCTTTTCAGAGCTTAAAACTCAACTCATTCGAGTCGATCAGCTTTTGTCATCTACCAGTTTAAATGCAGAAAATCTTGTTAGGAGCTTTAGACAAAAAGTTGGACCACGAGTCGGAAAAAATAACGAATCCCTTTCAAATCTTTCTATTGGAGAGTATGTTGTCCCTGAAATTTTTCAAGCGGGTTTTCCATGGAGTGAAATTCAGTGGGATGAATTAGATGCTCACTTAGGCCATCAATATCAAATGGTCTATCAAGGAGTACGCGTTCCAGGAAAAACACTCTGGAAACAAGCCTGCTATCTGGAACTTTTATATGGACACCAGGCTCCGTATATCTCATCAATTGAATTTATTTTAATCCCCTGAAGAAACTTTTTTCTCTGAAGTATTGGATTTTTTATAATCAGTTGAATACCATCCATTTCCCTTCAATGAAAAGGAAGATAGACTCATTTTTTTTTCAATGGGCTTTCGACACTGAGGGCATATTTTTAAAGGCTCATCTGAAACCTTTTGAATAACTTCTACTTCGTTTCCACAGGATTTGCATTGATACTCATAAATTGGCATTTTTTCTGAAACTCCTTAATGATGATGTACCGAAAAAAACAAAACATAAATACCCAGTAAAGTAATTCCAATTCCAGCTAAGGTGTCTCCATGATGTTCAAGCCAAGGTTGATCCAAAAAACGAGTTCCACGAGCAGCTAGAGCTGCTGCAATTAAAATTGCAAAAATGACCCCTAATGAAAATGAAAGCCCTGTCATAAAAACAGTCATCGCTCCGAGCGGACCTACACTTGCAAAAATAGGCATAACCGCAAAACACGGGGAGAAGCCCATAAAGAACAAAAATGCATATGGCCTTTTTCCATCCTGGCGATGTATGTATTTGGGGCCATGGTGTTCATGCCCCCCATGACAACTCCGATGTTGCTTATAAGAACTTAGGGCATAAAGAAGTCCTAAAAAAATTAAAACAAATCCTGAAAACCGCTCAACTCGTGTATCCCAAACCTCAAAAACAGCAGTTCCTACCGCTAAGACTCCCACCCCCACTGAAAGACTGACAATGATATGTCCAAGACTCGCAACTCCAATTCCAAGTAACCATTGGTGCCATTTCCATTTCTGAGCTCGCCCCACCAACACAATCGGCATCCAATGAGCTGGGCCTAGACTATGCAAAAAGCCTAATGTTGCTGCTGAAATCATCCATTTGAGATCCATAAGGGCCCATAGGTACCACAGGTAAACTCAGACTTAAATAAAAACATCTTTATCAGGAATAAGCCCTTCGACTACAGAATATAATAAAAACAAAGGGCTAAGAGCTTTTCTGATTCAAACGACAAGAACACCAGCTTTTTTATTCCATCAGAGTAATCAAAATCCCAAGTAACACTGCAAATGAAATGACAGCGATATAGATTTTTAGAAACTTTTTAACATTAAAAGCAGAATTTAGATCATTCACCACGTCCGACTGAGAGCGACTTCTTTTTACCTGCTTAAGCCCATGAGTGAGATGCTTCACTCTTTTCAAGTAAAAGTAAGCATAAAATGGGATCAGCACTAAAATAGGTACGACCGTTCCCATTCGAAGAACAGCTGCTTGTGCCCCAATCGAAAAAACAACAATATTAAAAATAAAAGAACGCCTTAAAAAAGCTCTAATCTTATTGAGTGTTTCTTCTGAATCGATCTCAAAACCGACTTTACTTGCAACCCCATGAGGGAAAAAAACTGTTTTTCCCTCTATTTCTACGAGGAGCTTTTTAGTAATGAATGATTCTGAAGACTTAGGTTGCTTGTCATTTACTTGCATAAAACACATCCAATCACCTGATTTTTAGGTAAGTAAGATTCTTTTATCCTAAACTAAGCAATTATTCTTCCTCAAAACAAAATTCATCTTGAACTTTTGCTGTGTATTTTTGAATCTTTGAAAGATTTTTATTCATTTTTGATTGGTTTCCATCTCTCGCAGATCCATAAAAGGAAACCCATTCATTTGCCATCAGCATTAGATTTTTTCGA
This sequence comes from Pseudobdellovibrionaceae bacterium, assembly GCA_002722705.1. Taxonomy (GTDB): domain Bacteria; phylum Bdellovibrionota; class UBA1018; order UBA1018; family UBA6935; genus UBA6935. Next base: position 6,652 of record PBMP01000075.1, read on the forward strand.
ACGTTTGAGTATCCCCCCACTTGATCGACACCATCTACATACTCTTGGACTTGGGCAAGTTGATTTTTAGCAAAACGCTGCCATTGATCTCTATCATAATGAAGAAAATCTCTCGATTGAGACAATTGGAGTTTCTTTTTGGCTTTCTCCAAGGAAGCAATTCGTCTTCCTCCAGGCTGAAGAACCAATCGGGCATCACTGACTTGCTGGTAATAGTAAGGTAGGGTTTGAGCACAAATTTCTTCTTGAGAGTTCTGACAATGAATCAAAGAGAAACTTATCAAAAGCAGGCCAAAAAAGTGAGCTAGTGTAAATCTTTGTCTCATTCTTTCCTATCGGAATTTTTTGCCTAAGAGTTCAATTGAGAGAAAAAAAAATTTTTTTGATTTTTTTTATTTTCTATTTAATGCGCTATGTCCTTTCAATTACAGTTCTTTTTAATACTTGATTATTACAATCAGTTATAAGTTGTTGTTTTTTTGTCTTTTTTCCTCAAGTCTCTGCAAAGACCTCCGATCAGTGAGGTGTTAGCTGGGCAGGGAATGCCTAGGCGTTACAGGAAATACGATCACAAGGAGGAAACTAGCATGAACAACCGAGGAGGATAATCATGGGAATGCGTATAGCAACCAACGTACAAGCAATTGCCGCAAACCGGCATTTAAGTCAAAACACACACAACCTAAATAACTCTCTTGAGCATTTAGCGTCTGGATCTCGTATCAATAAAGCAGGTGATGATGCTGCTGGACTTGCCATTAGTGAAAAATTAAAAGCAAGCGTTCGCAGTTTAAAACAAGCTGATAGAAACGCGAACGACGGTATTAGCCTCATTCAAACTGCAGAAGGTGCGATGAATGAAGTTTCTAATATGCTCATCCGAATGCGAGAACTTTCTATCCAAGCTTCTTCAGATAGCATTGGACCAAGAGAAAGAACTTACGTGGATAAAGAGGTTCAACAGCTGAAATCAGAAATTGAAAGAATTGCTCAAAGTACTGAGTACAATGGATCAAAACTTTTAAATGGAACAGCTGAAACTCTTGAATTTCAAGTAGGAATGCACAATAACCCTGAATTAGATCGTCTTCAATACGACGCTCCAAATCAGGTAGTTACAGTAGGTGCTCTTGGTGTTGAAGATCTTTCAACAAGAGACAAAGAAAGTGCTCAACAAAACTTAGAAAAGATTGATGTTGCTCTTGACCGACTCAACGAAAACAGAGCAGATCTTGGAGCGATTCAAAACCGGTTGATGTCAACCAGTGCAAACTTGCAGATCTATGTAGAAAACTTATCTTCTGCAAATAGTCGAATCCGAGATACTGACTTGGCTCAAGAGTCGAGCGAATTGACCAAACATAACATCCTTACACAATCAAACGTAGCGATGTTAGGTCAAGCCAACTCTAAGCCACAACTTGCAATGCAACTCCTGTAAAAAGGAGCCACTTGTAAGAGTGTCATACGAAATTTCCATGAGCAGATCCCCCAAGGAGGCGTCCTTGGGGGATCCACTTTTACTTTAAATTTCAAAAAAAATATGACACATAAGGGCTCATGAAATCTAATTCACCAACACCAAAGAAGACGCTTCCTCCTCATCTCAATGAGAGGAACTGCCTTCCTGTTTCTCACCCTGAATTCCTATACCCGACCTCCAGAAATATTTATTCAAAAAAGCTGGAATCTTTTCAAAATCTCGGTTTTGCAGATCAAAATACAGAAATTCATCAAGGGCACTGGAGAGAACAGTTTCTTTCGCCTATTCTCGAAACCCCTCTTCATGTCGAAATTGGATGCAATGGAGGACACGTTCTTCTTGAATGGGCAAAACAAAACCCCAAACAACGCTACATAGGACTCGATTGGAAATACAAACAAATTTATCGTGCATGTGAAAAAGCAGATAAGTACTCTTTAAAGAATACTCTTTTTCTTAGAAGTCACGCAGACCGTATTCGATATGTATTTGGAGAAAGCGAAATCGACTATCTCTACCTTTTTTTTCCTGATCCCTGGCAAAAAAAGTCACAACAAAAAAATCGTACCCTACAAGCTCACTGGCTGAGTGAGGTCGCTCAACTCATGAAAAAAGGTGGAGTTTTCCATATCAAAACAGATCACCATGCATACTTTGAATTTATGCTTGAAGAGATTTCAAACTGTGAAAAAAAGTCTGGTCCTTTATGGACTTCTACTGAGCTTACCTGGGACCTTCACAAAGACCACCCAAACCCCTTAAAACTCAATTTTCCAGAAGTAACCTTATTTGAAAAATTGTTTATTAAAGACAAAGTTCCTATCAAAAGCATAAAACTGATCCGAAATTAAAATCGAGGAGAATACCTCGTATTTAAGAAAGTCTTTTTGCCTTTTTTTATTTCTATCGTTTGAACTTCTTTAGCAACCCTTCCTTCTGGTGTCACCCGAACTCGATAAGTTCCGGAAGGAAGCATAATCCTTGCGATTTGAAATGATTGTGGAAGCCAATTCCAGGATCTCAAATCTGCCTGATCGGCCACATAAAAAGCAAATTTAACTAATTGCCCCAACCCTTCGTTTTTTGTAACTCTGCCGACTTGATTTCCAACAATTTCTTTTGCTGCAACACCAGCAAGTTTTTTAGCAATAATTCCCGCATATTTTTGATCTAAATGATGAATTGCTTGATATTCTATATCTTGAAGAACTTTTGTTTGCTGTTCAGCGATTTTGTTCATATTTGAATCATCTAAAACTTCAAGAGTGGCATAAGATACAGGGTTTCTACGTTTCACAAAAACAGGAATACTGTGAAAAGACGGATGAGGCTTTTTAATAGGGGAGATTCCATTCTCATAAATTAAAATCAATTCGCCGCTATTAGACTTTCGTCCATTCTCTTTTTTTATCACAGCAGTCTCTTCGGAGGTCAGGTGATACTCTTTTTTCCACAAAAGAAGATCGTCTTTTCTTCCTGACTTCCACGCTGTCTTCCAAAGATCTTTTCCTAACAAAGGGAATCCGGGTGCCAATTGATGAACTTTTTTATAATCAATATAAGCATCCCCCCACTCCCCTTGAGCCTCGTACATCAAAGCAGAAAGATATCGCGCAAAAGCACTTTGTTGATACTTTTTTTTCCCTTCATGAATCATTCGATAAAGCTGAGAGTTCACACGCCTAGACTCAACAAATGCAGCCTCATAATTCCCTAACATTAAAAAATTAATTGCAAGATAGGTATTAATAAGAACTTTTTCAAAATCTTCTCCCTTATAGTCCTGAATATTTTCACCCACCAAGAGAGACCCTGCTTCATCCGCTAGGCTTGTATAATCTTTAATTTTGGCAATTTCGAAAGCCTTTAAAAGATACTCATTACTTTTTTCGTAATTCCGAGCAGAATGAAGAGCTAAGCCGATATCCATCAAATAGAGAAGATCATCATCCCCTCCTTGATGTTCTTCATACCTTTCTATCAAACGATTTGCTGCAGAAGTATAGTTTTGTTCTACAAAAAAACGATCTGCATCACGATCAAGTACTCGTGAAGAAACACAGCCACTTAAGGTGAAAAGAAGAAGAAGAAAAAGTTCAATTCGTTTCATTTAAAGTAACTATAAACCAATCGATTGTCTTCTGTATTTCTTTCGAATTTCCTTTTCTTCAGTACAGTCAATTGTGGATGTTTCTAAGTTAGTCAAATTCATCGTAAGTTTGTAGTAGATCAACTTATCATCACCCACCTGCTGTATGTTCGTTGCAAGCGCACCACTAAGAACATAGTCTGCACCGATTTGTTTTCCTCGTTTTTTTTGAGTTACACCTGAAACCGCACCACTTGCGTTATAGTCATATTCCTCTTCTAGAGTTTCTCGAAGTTTCTTATTCACGAACCGAACTTTACCTGTTTTGATCAAAGCTGTTCTAATTTTGTCTGTCATGGATTTCATGTCTACATGTTCTTCAGTACGATTTTGAACTTTTTCAACAACGACTACAGGGGGTTTTTTTGCATTACGAACCCATGGGCAAGAAACAATCGCTCGAACCGTCGTATCTGCCATTTGCTGCATATCTGCTTCATTAAATTTGTCATCAAGAAGTTCGACACGAGTCGGATCATCATAATCCCCTTTCGTAAACGCTTTCGGTCCACAAGAGACTAATCCTCCACTCGTGAGAAGAACAATTGCAATAACGTGTTGTGACTTCATAATCGATGACCTTTCTAAAAACAGTTAAAAGCAGAGCTTCAACTAAAATACCCTCCTCCCTCATAATTTCAATCAGTTTTATAGACTTTTTTAGACTTTATGCATTATTTATAAGCTCATGAAATGACTTTCAATTTTACTAAGATTCATTGAAAACTCGAGTTTTCTAGGTTAGTTCTTAAAGGATGAAAAATGTGCAATTAGTTCAAGAAATTCAGTCTAAGAAATTTCTTTTCATAGGTGGGAAAGGAGGAGTCGGAAAAACCCTTCTCTCTCAAGCTTTTGCACAGGGATACTCCGACCAATCTCTTAAGACGCTTCATATCGAATTTGAATCCCCTTTTCGAAAGCCTGGGGAAGAAACTAAGATCAATAACTTTTTAACATCAATCAATGTCTGTCTAGAACCCGCGTTTTTTGAATACATGGAGATGAAAATAAAGATCCCGCGTGTCGCTCAGCTTTTTGCTAAAAATAAATTAATTCAATACTTAACAGAAGCAACTCCAGGATTTCGACATTTAATCCTTTTAGGAAAAACATGGCACTCTCAACATCACTACGACCGAATCATTGTCGATATGGCTTCGACGGGGTACGGCATTGCGATGTTTCACTCCACTCGAAATTTTGCAACTCTATTCCGCGGAAGTCCTCTTAAAGAAGATGCCGATGCAATTCACGATACCTTAAGCGATGTCAAAGAAACAGCTCATTTAATCATTACTCTCCCTGAAGAAATGCCTCTCATTGAGGGGCAAGAACTTAGCCAAAGCTTGCACAAACTTTTTCCTAAAAACCCAGCTTATTGGTTAGTCAACAGACGATTTCCAGAAATTCAGGGAGAAAAGAAAAACCACCTTCCTCTTTTTCTAGAAAGTGCAAAAGACTATGCAATCCAAAGATCTATTCAAGAAAAACTTAAAGTCAATTCACTTCTAAAAAACAAGGATCACATTAGTATCCCATGGTTGAAAACACATTTAAAAACCAAGAACAAAATTACAGATGAGCTGAAACTTCACCTTTTTGGAGGAGCCCATTGAACTCGATTAATAATTTATTACAAGAAAAAGAAGTCATTATTACTTGCGGGACCGGTGGTGTAGGCAAAACAACTCTGAGTGCGGCTTTAGGAATTCAAGGAGCTCGCTTAGGGAAAAAAGTTTTAGTGATTACGATCGATCCAGCAAAACGACTGGCAACATCTCTTGGATTAAAAGACTTAGGTGATTCACCCGTTGACTTGACTTCTTTTCTCACTGAAAATCCAAATTCAGGTGAATTCCATGCCTTAATGCCAGATACACATTCAACCTTTGATGACTTTTTAAGAAAACTTGCTCAAACTCCAGAACAAGAAGAAAAATTAAAACAAAACGAAATTTTTAAAATTTTCACAAAAGAGTTTTCTGGAGCTAACGAGTACATGGCTCTTCAAAAGCTCAATAAGATTGTTGAAGAAATGGATTTTGACCTTGTCATTCTAGATACCCCCCCGAGTCGAGATACTTTATCTTTCTTTAATGCACCAAATCTTTTAAATCGTTTTTTTGAAGAGAAACACATTCAAAAATTTCTTAACCCTGCCAATAAAGTTCTTTCATTTGGAATGAATAAAGTCCTAGGGATTTTAGAAAAGCTCACTGGAAAAGGATTCATGAGTAATTTTATTGAATTCGCAATTGCATTATTTGATTTACGAATCGCTTTCACAAAAGAGTTAAAAAATGTAGAAAACCTTTTGCACTCAGAAAGAGTAGGATTCTGTCTTGTTGCTGCTCCATCTTCTGATCTCGCACCAGATATTAGGCATTTGGTAGGACAGCTCAATGAAAAAGGATTTCAATTTAGTAGTTTTTTCATTAACAGATGCGTAAGTTCACTTAATACTCAAGACTGGACCCCGATGGAAAAAAATGAGAAAGAGGCTCTTGAACTTATTGAAGACATTCAGACTCAAGAAAAAGAAACGATTGAAGAAATATTCAATTTTCTTCAATCAAATCAAAACACAGAGCCCTATTTTAAAAAAATTCCACAAATGTCTCGAGACATCCACTCTATGGAGGACCTCTTTTATGTGGCTCATCATCTTTAATCTTTTATTTTTTTGCTCCATAGGAAATGCAGGAATGTTGACTGAAGAAGGGGCTATTCTTCTAGAAAAAAAAGCGAGAACTGCTTTCGGACAAGGAAAATACTCTGAATCTGTCATGATCTTTGAACAAATAAAAAAAGAGCTCCCTTCCTTTTCTGGTAACTTAAGAGTTCATCTCTTTTTAGGTTTAACCTATCGAAGACTGGGTAAGCTCAATCAAGCGATCAATCCGTTAAGATATTACGCTGAGGCCCTCAGTCATACTCCTGAGGGGAGTAGAGCGCTCCTTACCTTAGCTCATACCTATACAGACTTAAAAAAGTACCATGAAGCCCTATGGGCGGCTGAAGAAATTATTTCCTCAAAAAGCCGAGCTCCAGAGGTTGTTCAATTAGAAGCCGTAATCGTGAAAGGACGAGCATGGCTTGGTTTAAAAAAAGTAAAACGTTCAAAAAGGGCGATTGATTCTTTTTTTATCAAAACAAAAAATCGCTCAGATCTTAAAAAATTGAAAGCACAGGCATATTTACTGTCAATGGACATGACTTTATATCGATGCGAAAAATATCCCAAATCACAAAAAAGAGCTGAAATTTATATCAGAGAACAAATTAAAGAAAGAGGAGAATGTCTCCTTGAAGCCCTTGTTCAATATATTTATGCCGTTGAGCAAGGAAATCCAAACTTACTCCTTCAAGGTGGGCAACGCTTTAAATCTTCTTTTCAAAAATACAACTATCTCTGTAAAAGTCCACCAAAACCTCCTGGAAAACGGACCGCAAAACAGTTAAGACAGTATCGAGAAGAAATTTCAAAAATTTTGAAAACAGATTGTGATCAAGTTCGAAATCGAGGAATTGCACTCCTTGTTCCTTGGTATTTAAAAGTTCCTAGGGATTTTCAGGTCTATTTAGATCAAGCTTCTTATGCATTAGAAAAAGGAAGAAATCATGAAGAATGAACTCGCAGAAAAAGTTTACAAAAAATGGGAAGATGTACAGGAGTGGTTTTTAAGTAAAAGCGTAGATGCTCCAATGCCCTTTTACAGTTCAGTTGATATCCGGGATTCGGGATTCAAAATTGTTCCAGTAGATCACAATTTATTCCCAGCTGGATTTAATAATATTTGCGAGAAAGATCAAGACGCCGCTTCTCTGATTTTTAAAAACCTCATTCAACGTTCTTTTGGAGAGATTAAAAACATCCTGATTCTTCCAGAAAACAATACCTCCAATCAATACTATATTGAAAATTTATTTTATCTCCGAGAAATGATTCGACAAGCTGGCTATACGGTGGGCATTGGCTGGCACCAACCTGACTCCGAAAAAAAAGACCCCATTCTCCTTGAAACCCCAAGAGGAGAAAAGCTGACTGCTTATCCAACACGCATCGAAGAACGACTGTTAAAAACAGATGAAATGACACCCGATTTCATTGTTCTAAATAACGATTTTTCTAGTGGATACCCTCTAGAGCTTGATTGCGTTTCTCAAAGAATTGTTCCAACGTACAAACTGGGTTGGCATTCTCGAAAAAAAGGAACTCATTTTAAATACTATAACGAATTAGCAAAGGAATTTGCTGAACTCATTGGAATAGACCCATGGAAGCTCACCATACATACCGAAACTGTTGGGCCAGTCAACTTTAACGAAACAGCAGGTCTTCGGGAGGTCGCTGAAGCTGTCGAAAAAGTAATAACAGAGACTCAAAAAAGCTATGACGAACACTCTATTTCAACGACTCCTAAAGTATTTATAAAAAACAACACAGGAACCTATGGAATGGGAATTATGACGGCGAGTTCTCCCGAAGAAATTCTCACTTTAAATCGTAGAAAAAAAAATAAAATGAGTGTTGGTAAAAATAAATCAGAAATTCGAAGTGTAGTTGTCCAAGAAGGAGTTCCCACGGATTTAAAAGTAGGAGAGCATGCCGCTGAACCTGTTGTTTATTTAGCCGGATGTCAACTCATCGGTGGTTTCGTTCGATCTAACACGGAGCGTGGTGATCTTGACAATTTAAATTCAAAAGGGATGATTTTTGAAAAACTGTGTATGTCTGATTTAGGTCGAATGAGTGTTTCAGATACCTTTGAATCAACAAATATCCCTTTACTAGAACTGGTTTACGGATCAATTGCTCGGCTTTCTGCTCTGGCTGCCGGCCGTGAGATTCTCGACACACAAGCGAATAATGTAAAGTGAGGGTTTTAGTTTTTGCATTGCGAGATTGCAAGGTCTGCTGTATCACCTTGAAATGATCTACGAAAATATCTCACAAACCATTGGAAGCACCCCGATTGTCCGTCTTAACAGAGTTTCAAAAGGACTAAACGTCAATCTTTTTGGAAAACTAGAATATTTCAATCCTGGAGGATCCATTAAAGATCGGCTTGGATGGTGGCTTGTTGAAGACGCGGAAAAACGAGGATATCTCAAGCCAGGTGGAACACTCGTTGAGGGAACTAGTGGAAATACTGGATTTGGCCTTGCCATCGCTGCAGCCATGAAAGGATACAAGTGTATTTTTGTACTTCCAGACAAAATGTCTGATGAAAAAATCAAAAACTTAAGAGCCTTTGGAGCAAAGGTTGTTGTCACACCTACATCTGTTGAACCAGAAGACCCAAGAAGTTATTATTCTGTTTCCAAACGACTCGCTGTAGAAACTCCTAACGCCTACTATGTAAATCAGTATAACAACCTAGCAAACAGAGAATGCCACCTTAAAACTACAGGTCCAGAAATCCACGAACAAATGCCTGATATTGATGTCTTAATTGCTGGTATTGGAACAGGTGGAACGATTTGTGGAACAGGTGCATACTTCAAACAACATAAGCCGGATGTTGAAATTGTTGCCGTTGATCCAGTTGGATCAATTGTTTACGATAAATTCAAAACAGGAAAAGAAGTTCACGCTCTTCCTTACAAAATTGAAGGAATCGGAGAAGACTTTATTCCGGAAAACTATGACTTCGATGTGATTAACGATATGGTTCAAGTTGAAGATAAAGAATCTTTTTTAATGACAAGAGAACTTCTCGTCAAAGAAGGAATTTACTCTGGAGTATCCAGTGGAGCAGCTGTTCAAGGAGCCATTCGTTGGATTAAAGAACAAGGAAGTCGACTCAACGGAAAGAATATACTCGTCATTCTTCCTGATTCAGGAAACCGCTATTTGTCCAAAGTCTATGACGACGAATGGATGAGAGAGCAAGGTTATCTCGAAGAAAAAGGCCTAGGAACAGTCGAAGAACTTCTTCATAGTCTTAAAAAAACTGCAGAAACAATTCATATGGTTAAACAAACCGACAAAGTATCTGCAGTCATTGACCTCATGAACTCAAAAGGAATTAGCCAAGTACCGGTTGTTGATTCCAACGGTTGGATCAAAGGAATGATCACTGAAGGAAAACTCCTGAATGCAATTTATTCAGCGTCTGCAAAACCAACAGATATCATTGAACGCCTCGTTGATTCACATGTTGAATTTGTAAAGCTCAGTGACTCAATTGAAAAAGTCTCTCGAATGATTACTGACGGTAAACACCCCATTGTAACCAGTGATGTTGAAGGCAAAGATTTTGTTGCCATCATCACAAAAATTGATCTGCTCACTTACATGTCAAATCTAGGATAATTTATGAAAACTCAAAAACAAGGATTTGGAACCAAAGCGATTCACGCAGGACAGCCTCCTGAACCTCGTACCGGAGCCGTCATGACTCCTGTTTTCCAAACCAGTACCTATGCTCAAAAATCTCCTGGAGAACATACTGGTTTTGAATACTCACGAACCGATAATCCAACCCGTTCTGCTTATCAAGACTGTGTCGCTGCGCTTGAAAATGGGAAACATGGACTTGCATTTGCCTCTGGAGTTGCAGCAACACAAACAGTTCTCCAAACCTTGAGTGCGGGAGATCATGTTCTAGCAATTGATGATCTTTATGGAGGCACTTACAGACTTTTTACCCAAGTTCTTGCTCGTCATGGAATTAAGTTCACGTTTGTCGACATGACTAATTTAGAACAAGTAAAAGCATCTGTTCGTCCAGAGACTCGATTATTTTGGGCAGAAACTCCAACGAACCCTCTGTTAAAATTGGTTGATATTGAAGCCCTTGCAACGATAGCACATGAAAATCAAGCCAAACTCATTGTCGATAATACATTTATGAGTTCTTATTTTCAAAAACCCCTCGATCTAGGTGCCGATGGTGTCGTTCATAGCGTAACAAAATACATGAACGGTCATAGTGATGTTGTTGGAGGAATTGTTGTAACAAACGATACTTCTTTTTATGAATCGGTTAAATTTATTCAAAACTCAGCGGGTGCTGTTCCTGGTCCATGGGATTGTTTTTTAGTCATGCGTGGCCTTAAAACCCTTCATATCCGAATGCAACGCCACGAAGAAAATGCAATGCAAATTGCACAATTTTTAGAGAACCACCCAAAAGTAGAAAAAGTCATTTATCCAGGTTTAGAAAGTCATCCACAACACTCATTAGCTAAAAAACAGATGAGTGGTTTTGGTGGAATGATTAGTTTTGTGATCAAAGGAGGGCTTGAAGCATCTCGGACCTTCTTAGAAAACGTAAAGCTTTTTACCTTGGCGGAAAGTTTAGGTGGAGTCGAATCCTTAATCGAACATCCCGCAATTATGACTCATGCCAGTGTTCCCAAAGAGAATAGAGAAGCCTTAGGAATCAGCGATGGACTCATTCGGATCTCAGTGGGAATTGAAGACCTTAACGATCTTCAAGACGACCTTGAAAGCGCTTTTGAATTTATATAGAATTAGCTTAACCTTTTGATTTTATTTATAAAAACGTAGATCTTCCTTTTTTTAAAAACTTTTAGAGAACAGAACTCGGCTCCAAGACGACCTGAGTTCTATTCTCTATTTACATATAAATTCACTCAAGAACCTCTTGCTTTTCCTAGGGAATGTTTGTTAAATGAAAGCATGAAAAAAATAAGAATGTGGATCAAAAAGGTCCTCAACACCACTAAAGGACCGCTCGTCCTCGCTTAAGCTTTTAGCTCTTGGCAAGCCTAAGGACTCTTGAGTGTACGTCCATCATTAGCAGACTACAGTCTTGATTAGGCATCGCGCCTTCTTCTAGTTTTGATTTAACTTGATACGCAAGCTCATTCACTGATTTTTTAGGATCATAATTTCGTAATTCATTCATTGTCTTTATGACCTCTGCTTGAGCTCCCATCCCTTCTGCAAAACCATCTGAGAGAATAATTAATCGATCTTCTGGGTCTAGCTGTACACAACCTTCCTCAAAACGTTGCGACAAAACAGGGTACCGAAGCGCTGCCCCTTGAACTCCAAGGGATTTAAAGCCCAACTCTTTTTTTGCTAAATAAGCACTGGTTTGTCCAAGATTTAGATATTTAAGAGAAAGATCTCTACGATCAACAACACCTAGAAATAGAGAAAGCTCGTCTTTCTCACTTAAAGTAGAAACTAGTTCTTCTTGAATATGTACCAGTGTTTCACCCAGTGGCTCTTTTGGATCCAACCCTGATTTTAATGCAATCTTCATCATAATTGAAAGAATCGTACTTGAAAGTCCATAACTAGAAGAATCAGTCATTACAATTGAAAATGACTTTTGATCTTTAGATTCAATCAAATCAAAATAATCTCCGCCTGCGCGAAGTCCTGCAAGATATCGATTGTGTACTTCAAATCCTTTTACTTTAGGAAACCTTTTTTTTAATCGAACTTTCTGCATTCTTTCTGCTAAGTCCAAATTCGCACCTAATTTTTGAACAAGAGATGAAAAAGACCGATTGAGTGAACTAACCTCATTCCAAGATACCATTTGTTGATAAAGAGAAAGTTTTGAGAGAACTTCAATCTTTCGAAAAGGATGTACGAGAATTCCCTGTATTTTTCCAGAAACTAATAATGGAGAAACCGCTTCTGTTTCTCGAGTAACAAGAAACACTCCCACTGACTGAGATTGAACCAGTGAATAAAATGCATCTGACTTTAATTCAGTTTCAGAATCTATAAAAAGGATATGAAATTGGAATAAAGAATGGTTTTCATTTTTTTGAATGACATGATAATCAAAACTTCCAAACTGGGAAAGAATTTCTTTTAACGAAGAAATCCATTCTGAAGAGAGCACTTCACTATAGAATCCAATTTTTAAATTCATTGTCGTGTTTTCCTTTTATTAAAAAAAACTGAGTCTATACTGAGCAAAATATCGAGTTTCCATTGTATTTCGAAATCCTGATCCTACTTCTTGATTTGCGTAAGTAAACATAATTTCTCCCCGTGGAGTGATGATTCCAAATCCACCAGAAGGATACCCTTCTCCAAATCCAAGCCGAACCGAAACTAACTTCATTAAATTTAATTCAAATCCAAAAGAAATTTTAGAAAGAAGATGCCCACTTCCTTTAGATAAAGCATCTCGGTATGTCAAAGCGAGGTTATAAAACCCTCCTCCTTTGGCTACATAATGAAGTCCCATTCCTATATCAACGGTCATCTTTTCTGCGCTCGGCTGTCCTGATGAGTTTTTAGCCACGCCTACCAAGTTTGGAAGAGAAAACGAAGTTCCTCCTATGTCTCTCGCAACGATATTTAAAGAAGGGAGCCCTGAAAGAGGTAAGGTTAATGCAAAACCAAAATTATGTGAAAGACCAGCTCCCTCTGCTAGACCATTTTTATAAGATAGACTTGCGTTATCTGGATCTGTTTCAGTAATTTCTCCTATTGATTCATTTACGAGTTGTAATGAATACCCCAAACGAACAATACCCTTTGCAAGTCTTACAGAAAAACCTACTGCAGGTATGAGCTGATACTCACTCCGGTAAGTGAGAACCCCATCTACCTTTTGAGCTCCAAGTTCAGTGCGATAAAGCAATCCAAAAGAAAACCCTTGAACCGCAAGTCCGGTCATTAATTGAACCCCTGCATTTGAAAAACCAGAAAAAGTTTTTTGATTTAACTTCTCGAGTGAGAATTGTCCCGTATTAATCACACCTGCATTATTTAAATAAGGATTATTGAAAGACATCTGTAAGTTGAGTGCTTCTACAAAAAAGTCATCTGTTTTACTAATCGCTGCAGGCTGATAAAAAAGGGCTTCCACTCCATTGTCTACAATAGGAAGGTAAGCTCCCCCCAGTGCTGCAGCTCGAGCAGACTCGTAACGAGACCCTGGAATTACACTTCGTCTCGCCTGTGCATGTTGAAGAGTCGAAAAAATACATAAAAGAATAAAAACAATTCTCATCCTAAATACAGATCGGAAGAAAAAACCCCTGACTGGATGATAAGCTTTTGACGAAAAAACTTTAATTTCAATAAGTTAGAATAAATTCTTCATTTTCCTCCACCACGCCACTTCAGTTTTTCTGAAGTGGCGTGGTTAATAACCTATTAAAATCAAATGACTTTTAAAAGTGTATCAGAAAGTTCAACTTTATTCTCAATAATGATATAATGAAGTGTCATTTAAATCTCTTCTCGAACTCCCCTGCATTGTCGATAAAGCCAAAGAGATCTTTAGATGAAGGGGGGAACTTGGATGTCATTTTTGGATATGCCGGACTGGGGACACCAGTTTGCTCGATCAATCCTGACCGCCCTAAGAGAAAAAGACCCCTATACATACGGACACTGTCTTCGAGTTGGAAGAAATGCTCGTCTTCTTGCTCAAGAAGCAGGATACGACGAAAAGCAACAAACGATTATAGAGTTTAGTGCGCTTTTTCATGACATTGGTAAAATCGGAATTCCAGATTCTATTCTCCTTAAACCCGGTAAACTCTCACGTGAAGAAATCGAAGTAATGAAAAAACACCCGGTCCAGAGTGCAGAAATGATTCGTCCTTTCGATTCTATCGGATTTTTTAAATCACTTCTTCCAGGCATTCTCTACCATCATGAAAGAGTTGACGGAAAAGGATATCCTTTTTGTTTAAGTGAAAAAGAGATTCCCACTCCTGCAAAAATTATTCTGATTGTAGATACTTTTGATGCAATGACTACCAGTCGACCTTATCGAAACGGACTCAATACTGAAAAAGCACTTGAAGAAATCATTCGATGTGCTGGAACGCAATTTGACCCAGACCTTGCTAAACTCTTTGTAGAATCTTTTCCACAGTGGAATCAGTATGAGGAAGAAATCACTGAAACTTTTGTCAGTGAACACTTTAAAAAGTCAGCTTAACCATCCTTTCCTAAGTCTTGTAGTACCTTTAACAAAGTCGATGAATTCAAGCTATGATCAGAGACGGCAGCCCCTAAATATTTTTGTAAAATAGGATCTTTGGGATCATTTGGAATTTGAAATGAATCTGCTACTTCATTTGCGACATGTAAAACAATAGAAAGATCATAATCATCCTTATGTTTACTTTTAAGTCGATACGGCTCCCTTGTATAGAATATACTTTGAGCTATTTTTCTAAAAAGGGGGAAATTAAAAAGCATTGGAACAGCTACAACTTGTGGTGAGGTTTTCACTCTCTTATATTCCAAAGCAACTCTCATTGAACGGGGAATTTTATGTTCTGCAAAAGAAAGAGAAAGTTTAAAATACTCAGGGCTCAATAGACTCAATGCAATTTCACCTACATTCTGAAGAAGTCCTGCTGAAAAAGCATATTTTTTATATGAAAAATTTTTTAATGAAAGAGAAAGAAGTCGGGCCACTTTAGCCGATCGAAGTGCTCGTAGAAAGTGTGCATCCAGGTAAGTATCAAAATCTTTAAGATCACTAAATTTAAATCTAACGATTTCCCTTAAAAAATCATAAAAAAGACCCGCACTAAAACCTAAACTCACATATTCATCCTGCTTTTCAGAGAGGTAATCTTCACACTGAAGAGCGAAAGAAAGATGTCCTTTTACATCCAAATTTAATTTTCCACTCTCCTCAAAAAGGGGCGACTCCCCTCTTATTGTTTTCACCATTTGAGAAACGATGAGATGATTTCTTGAGTTTTGCATTCCAAGCATTACTACCCCTGCTTCTGGCACCGGCATTTCTTCACGATTGGAGAGAGATAGAATGACTTGGTTAAAAAAATCCAAGTAATATGGGTTTCTTTTAAAGGTATCTGCAAGATGTTCAGAAGTAACATCTCTACTAGAAAAAGCTTGAAGCAGTTGAACGGACATCGTAGGTAAGTTCAAATATGGACAAATTTCAGAAAGAACTCGATTAAATATTACGCATTCAGTCTGAGAGTTCAAATTACTGAGTTGAATCTGAGGTTCAAATGGACGATTCATGTTTATACATTAACTGAGTTTCTCTGATCATTCCAATGGACCTTTTCAAAACATACTCATTAAAGGTAAAATAAGGTGACATGAAAATAGAACTCAGTACTGAACAAGACGTTAAAGTTTTGACGGTCACAGAAAAGTTAAACGACAAGGACAAATATGTTCTACTCGCTGGAATACAAAATATTTTGGAATCAAAAGCTCCAATACTAATTGTGGACTTATCTCAATTGATCCATGCACCAGAATCTTTGATTGATGAAATTAACCATACACTTCCCTACTCTGATTCAGTTTGTGTTGTTTTTCAAAAACAAGGAGAGTTCGAGTCTATTGTTGATCTTATTGAGAAATTAAAAGACCCTATTTTTATTTATAATCAACGTGAAAAGAAGCTAAAATTTAGAGAAAAGTGGTTAGAAAAAAATATATCAGAAAAAAAACAAAAACTTGCAAGCCTGGGAAACATTGATCCTGTTGAGCTTTTAAAAAAAAATACAAATCTAAAAAGACAGATAAAAGAAATCGAAAACCTGATAAAGATATATCAACAAATTCAACCTGAACCTTCAGCTCAAATAAGTGAAGGACAAAAAAATATTGAGCAAAAAATAGAAACACTTTTAATTAAGGAAGGTTGGATCGTATGAGTGAAGCTCTTGAAAAAATAAAAGAATCTTTCGAAACGTTTTTTGAAGAAGTTAAACTCAAAGAAGTTGAGTACTGCACTCTGAGAGGAAAGATTATTAATCGAAATCCACAAAAAATAAAAGAAATCAAAAAAGAAAATGAAGAAATGGAAGCTTATTTAAAAAATATCCAGAATTTCCTTTTTAAACTTATTTTAAATAATGAATCAGAAAAATCTGCTGAACATCAAAAAAAAACGTATGATATCTTAAAGCAAGACGCGATACGTTTTTTTTCAGAACATGAAATTGAGGTAGACCAATGGAAAGATCTAGAGTCCTCGTCATAGAGGATAATCCTGATACTCGGCGCTTTTTAGAAGCCATGTTAGGTAAAGATTATCAGGTAACCTCAGCAGAAAATGGGGTCATTGGGATAGAACTAGCCAGAAAGATCGTACCAGACATTATTTTACTTGATGTCATGCTTCCTATTCTCAGCGGATATGACACATGCAGTCTTATTAGAAAAGATGAAAGAACTAAACACATTCCAATTATTTTTCTTTCTGCAAAAAATACAGTCACCGATATTACTCAAGGTCTGGGAAATGGAGCAGATGATTACCTTCCTAAGCCATTTGACTATAAAGAACTTGTTGCACGCATTCACACTCGTCTTCGTCAAGCAAAAGAAGGAAAAAGTGAAGTGATTCAAGCTGGGGATCTTAAAATCACCCCCTCTTCTCGAACCGTTGAATTCAAAGGAAAACCCATTCTACTCACTCTCACGGAATTTAATATTTTAAAAATGCTCGCCTCTGATCCAGGAGAGGTTGTTTCTCGAGAAAGAATTTTAGAAGAAGTTTGGCAAGAACAGGCAAAAAAAGCGAATGACCGAACCATTGACGTTCACATCAGAGCAATCCGAAAAAAAATACCTGAAATTAATAAATTTATTATTTCGGTCTATGGTGTTGGATATAAATTTGAAATCTAAATAGATTATTTTAATTCTAACTGTTCTTTTACTTTCACAGATCGCTGATCACGCATTTGAATCGTAACTACTTTTTCCATATCCAAAATGGAGTTCACTAACTTAATTTCATACTTCCCAACAGGAAACTTTAAATTTTCTAAAGGCGTTTGAACCACCCACTTGATTTTTTGTCCTGAATCTTGATCTAATGGAAAAATATATGCGTCTGCACTTGGAGTTGAATAAATAGTTAAAAAGCCATAGTGAATATGTTCAAGCTCAACATCCATAGGCCAGACCTTTTTGTTTTGAGCTTGAGAGCTAGTAATTACAAACTCTCTTTCAAAAGGGTGTGTATTTGCACTTTCTGCAGTTAATTTTAATGACCTATCTAACGGAACTCTCATTTGTAATGATTGAGAAGGAATAACTTTTCCATCAACTTTATAAGTCACATTTCTTACAAAAGTTTTTTCATTAAGTTTTAAAACAATCGTTCCACTTTCTACTGATCCAACATCTTCAACTAACGAAGACTCATCCACTACAGGAGTCTGCTGAGAAGATGCTGTTTCTCTTGAACTAGTTGCAATTACTGAGTCAATGAAGTCACTCACAAAAGGAATACGAATCCCAAAATCAGGTGCATACACTGCAGCAGCTAGCGTCAATAAAGCGGTCATACCAAAACGATACAAAGGAGATTTTTCTGATTTTCTTTTTTGAGGAGTGGAAATTCTTTTTCTTGGAATTTGAGGCTTTTTATTTTTAAGAGCCGCATTTTTATCATGAACTCTATTCCATCCGACATCTCGCACTTCAGGACCGATGTTGAGTTCAACATTTTTTCCCTTTAGTGCAGATTGAACCTCCGCTTTTTCAAAGTCCTTAGGAGCTTCACGACGTCTTTTCTGTATTACTGTTGTCGTATCGGTATCGTCTCGATTTCGAATATTGAGACTGGAATCTGTATGTTCGATTTCTGGAGCTTCTGGAATATCACTGGCTAAAAGCTGCTCCACTTTTCTATTTAATTCCTGTAATTTTTTACGGTCTTCTATGATTTCATCTTGAAAGAGACTTTTAATGACATAACCGTTATCTGCAGGATTAAATTCATCAAAAGTTGAATAAAGAACTTTGTGTAATGCTCTTTGAAACTCTTCTGCTGTTTGATACCGTTTGTCTCTATCTTTTGCCAGGGCTTTCAGTACAACATAGTCAAGTTCTTTTGGCACGTCATGATTTAAAGTAGAAGGAGGTTTTACATGGGTCGTACAACTTTCAATTTGTTTTAAAACCGCAAACTCGTTTTCCCCCTTTTTAGGATCTGCTGAAAAAAGTTTTCTTCCAACTAAAAGCTCCCAAAGAACGATTCCTAGTGCAAAAATATCTGATCGACCATCAAGAGACTCTCCAGAAATTTGCTCAGGAGATAAATAGCTTGGTTTTCCTTTAATCACACCTGCACGAGTGGCTTCCTCATTGGTATTTGCTTTTGCGATACCAAAATCAATGACTTTTACATTTCCATCATAGGATATGAGAATATTCTGTGGACTTACATCCCTATGAATAATATTTAACGGCTCACCTGAAATTTTATCTTTAAAACTATGTGCGTAATGCAAACCTGCTGCCGCTCTTTCGATAATCGAAACGGCCATCTCAATGGGCATCGACTGTTTACTTTCAGCAAACTTGTTTAAAATCTGTCTTAAATTTTTTCCATCAACCAGTTCCATCGAGATATAGGGCTGCTGATCTTCTTCCCCAAAATCGTATAATTGAACAATGCTCGGATGATTAAATCCTAACATTACTTTGGTTTCTGATTTGAACATTTGAAGAAATTCTGCATTTGCTCCATAGCCAGCCTGAATTCGTTTAATAACTAAAATTCTACCTGCACCTTCTTCAGCAATCATTCGAGCACGATAAATCTCTGCCATACCGCCTTGAGCTATGCGATCTAACAAAAAATATCGTCCAAATTTCTTTAAGACTTCATCAGTCATACAGAAAAACCTTCCACCTCCCCTTATCGTCATTTCTACTCAGAAGATTAAAGTTCTGTGAAAGAACGAACACACTGGTTTTCCAATAGACTCTGAACTTGATTTTAACTTTTCTTTTAATATCAATTAGTTAATTAAAAAGTAAATAGCCGTCAAAACCTAATCAAACAAAAAGGCCTTAAAGCGTTTCAATTCTCTAAGGCCCTTCATTTTATTATTAATTTTTACAAATGAACTATGAATGACTCATCATTTTAATTACTTGATAATACAAAGGAATCCCAATAGTCACATTAAAGGTAAAGGTTACCCCAAGAGACATTGGAAGAAGAAGACTCATATTTGCTTTTGGAACTGAAATTCTCATTGCAGCAGGAACTGCAATATAAGATGCACTCGCTGCAAGCACAGTCAAAAGAAGCGAATTTCCAGGATTGAGTCCAATGATTGAAGCAGCAATCATTCCCAAAATTGATCCGAAAATCGGATAAATCAACGCAAATCCTACAAGTGGAAGAGCCGACTCTTTTAATGAACTCAGTCTAGATCCTGCCATTAACCCCATATCCAGCATATACAGAGAAAGCATTCCTGCAAAAATTCCATTCACAAATGGTTCAAGTTCCCTTTCTCCTTCGGCTCCACCTAAAATTCCAATAATCAGTGATCCAATTAAGAGATAAACTGAACCATTAAAGGCAGCTTCATGAAAAACTTTTTTCCATTTTACTTTCTCTCCATTTGTCCGATCTCGAAGAGAGAGTGAAATAAGAATTAAACCTGCAATAATTGCTGGAGACTCCATTAAAGCCATCCCCGCAACCATAAAACCACTAAAAGGTTCAGAAAGTGAATTCAGAAAAGATACACTTGTAGCAAAGGTTACTGCACTAATACTCCCGTAAGCAGCAGCAATCGCACCTGCATTTTCCAAATTCACAAATTTTCTAAGAATGAAAAAGACAAGAAATGGGACAAAGAAAGAAAGAAGAACACAGGCAATCATCACCTGAGTGACTTCAGTCGTAATTCCGGAATGAAAAAGCTCCTCTCCTCCTTTTAGACCAATATCAAATAATAAATAAAGTGAAAAAAACTTCCCAATTGAATCGGGAATTTCAAGATCAGACTTAACCCATACAGCGATCATACCCATGAAAAAAAATAACACGGGTGGATGAGACAGGTTGGCAATTAAAGTATCCATAAAGTACTCCTACACATGCAAGCACATCTGTGCTCGTGGTTAACTATCGAAAATAAAAAAAACAAAAAAAGGAAATTAAGAAAGATTAAACAAAAAGAGGAGGAGCTCTTACTTGATATTGGATGTGAATACTCATTAAACCTACTACTTCACGTGCTAAAGAAGTAGAAGACTCAAAATGGTATAAATGAAAAATATAAGGATCTGCTAAAAGAAAATTCTGAAAACTTCCCGTTTCCTCTTCTTCTGAAACAGGAGTCATTTGATTGACTTCGATCGCACTCACTGATGAAGTTCCAACTACCGTTCCAAAAGACGAAGTTTCTTTCTCATAGATAAACGACTGAACGGAACTATTCAGTAAAAAAAGAAAAAGAACTCCAAGCCAGCGAATACCCATAGATTCACTTTCCCACTCTCAATTTGGAAAATCAATAGGAACATCTCACCTAATATCTATTAAACTTATTTATTCAGCCCTCTATAACTCACTGCGATAAAAAACAAAAGAAACTTAGTCGTCGATAAGCTGTAGTTCCACATCACCATTATCGTCATTTATCAGCTCTTGGGGATTCCGAGACGATTCAATAATGTAATCTTTGTTCCACTCGAACATCAAAAGTTGAGAATTTCTAAAAACTCCATACTTAATTTCCCGCCGAAACCCTTCATCAAACTCATTGATCTCATCAGAAAGATCGTGTCGATCAAAAATGAGTACAAAAGAATCAGGGCGATTATAATGCTCAGAAATTTTACATTGATCGCCCCATACACCAAGTGCATCTTGATTGAATTTAGATCCATCCCAATACGTCCATTCATTCACCAATCCCTGTTGAGAATAAATTTGAACTTTAAATTGAGAGTTTTCTCGATACGTCCAATAGTAAGTTCCCTTACGATCAAGGTAGCCTGAATGACAATCCCCTAAAGGAAGTTTAAAACTCCCATAGAGAGTATCCAATCTTCCTTCGTCTTCGTTTACCGAGAATAAAATATTTTCATAATCAGACTCTTCGTTTCCCATAGGAGATTTTTTTTTGATTCTACTTAAGACTTTATTTTCTTTTAACGGAATTTCACGAGTATTTTCATAAATCAAAATATTCTCATCTCTCCATTCAACTCTATCTATATCAGCACAATCCTCGATATTATCATAGTAACACGGTTTAAAAGTGACACTTTCTGCAAAAACCTCTCTTTTAAAACCGATGTTTTTAAGTAATGTTTGAGATTGGTTTTTTTTCCGATAAGTTAAACTAAACTGAAAACTCTGAAGTCTCCACGGATTCTGATTAAGGTCTCCCCATTCATTTAGTCGATCACCCGTTTTATCTGGAAAAAGATCATAAGGATAAGCATACTGATCTTCAATATGATCTGCAGCCAGTGACATCGAAACTCCATCGGTATCAACGCCTGTGTCTATTAGGATTGTTTCACAAAGAAATTTTGAACTTTTTACGCAAAATTGGGAATCATACTCATAAGGTCCATCTGAAGCAAAATAACTATACGAATAAAGTTCATAGTCCTCGGTACCATTAGGATAGTAGCCAGTTCTAGGGTCACTATTATATGGATCCCTGGTTGAATAAGTAAGATAAAGGTCCTCATTGGAATCAATCCATAAAACTCCGCTAATTGAATTATTCGTATCCACAACCGATCGCACAGAACGTGCGACATAAAGATCAGACCTCCAATTTTGACTCATCAAAGCTTTTGAGTAAAGCTCTTCAACCGGAAAAAAAAGATTAAACCACTTTTTTGAGTCACTACCCGTAGTTGATTGATATTGAGTCAATAAGTTTGGATGAAGACGACTAAAATCAACTTGATCAGAGGGAAACGTCACAAAAGGTCTTTCGTATCGCGATGAACTAAGGGGCATCACATAGACTTGATCAAGATTATCTCTTGAATCCGAGGACTTTTTCTGAACTCGATAAAGCAAATAAGATTCGTCAGAAACTGAAAAAATCTCAAGTGGCTCTCGACGAGTCGAGAGTGAATAAGCCTCAAACTCTTGACAGCTTACCAATAAAAAACTCACCATTAATAAGAATAAATGAATCATCACTACCTCTATTAAAAAGGAACGCCCGCTTTAAACAAAAGCATTAAGTTTTGTTTAGGCGCATTCCATCTTTCTTCATTCAAGAAATTTAATTTCTTTTTGATTACTCTTTTTAAACTTCCATCAAGTCCTAACCAAAAGAATCGATGTGGACGATAATAAAGACTTCCATCAACTTCTAACGTTTGCATTTTAAAAGGACCGTAATAAATAAGATTTTTATATTGATCACTTTCTATATAATTTGAACCATTTCCAAGAGCCCAAAGCCCTTTGAACGCTCGATCGCCAACCCAAACTGACTCTCCTGATTGATTAAATTGATATTGTGCTCCCAATTTAAGATAAGCTTTTTTATGCCTTAATTTCATTTTAAATCCAGCACCACCACTTAAATGATAGGGTCCAATAAATGAGCGAAGTTCGGGGCCTAAATGCATCGAGGTTTTTCCATCTTTACTGATGGCAGAATAACCAAAAGTGATTTCAGGTCGAATTCCAAACTTCATTGAAGTTTGACCTTTTTTTCGGGTCCAAATTTCATCATAACTATTTACAGAAGCGACAACCGTTCCACCAAGCTCTAAAAATCCAGCATTTCTGGCTCCTCCTCCATTTTGAATATCGCTCGTCGCACCACCAAAATGTGCAGCCACTCGGCCTTTAAAATCTAAAGCCATGGGGACTTTTTTATCGGTTGTATGATTTCCAAAAGAAATTTTTAAATCAAGGTCTAAATCCAAAACAGAAATAGTATTATCGAAAGGAAGAAGATAAAACTTTCCTCCAATCATTCCTCCTGCTTCATTTTTTCTGTCTTTATTTTGGTACTGAGAACCAACATAAATAAGAACAGCACCTCGAAGAGGATGATCATAATCAAAAAAACCTTGGGCCTCTTTATTAAATTCTCTTGCTTGAATTTTTCTTTTTAAATAAGCGCCTGTATTTTTTGTTCTTTTATATTCTCTCTTTAGACGAGGGGAAACTATTTTGTCTTCAGGATCACTAAGAAGCTCTTCTCTGAGTCGAGCATTCTCATCTTTCAAACGTTGAATTTCCTCTTCTAAAGTGGGTTCATGGTTATCATTTATTTCTTCAGAATCAAATTCTTCATCTGTTTCATTTTCCGGATCTGCAAACCAAATTCCCACCACTTGAAATGGAACATTTGCACCTTGAATTATTTTAGGAACAAATGGGACATGAATATGAATTGAGTAAGCACTCAAAGAATAAAACAATAAACTTAAAGATAAAGTAAATTTACTCATTACTGTCTCCAAATAATAGATTCGACTTTTGATTCGGCTAACGCTCTAAGTTGTTTATGTCTCTTTTTAAAAGGAATTTTGGTCATAAAAACTTTATGATACTTATGGCTATATAAATTCTTTTTAATATCATCATTAACTAAAAGCTCTCGAACAGTTGTTTCAAGAAGCTGATCTCCTGGCTCTAAGAAATCTAATAAAACTGAAGCAAGAAGCTGTTGATCAGGAGTGGGTGTTTTTCCTGGACCTACGAGTTCGGAAATCATCAGTGAAAGAAGCTGACGATTTAAAGGATGCTCAAAATTCCAAACACTTCCCTTATAGGATTTTTTATTTGAAATTGCAAAGTTAAGATGTTGAGCAAATTGAATCAGTTCATCAGTCGCATCTCTCAAAGAGTAAACACCCAAAACGCTATTACAATAACTTATTGAATTAACTACTCCTTTTGAAGAAAAGTTAAAGGCTTGAATAATTGCATTTTGATATTCAATTTTCTTCTTTTGTCGATAAACTTTTCTCGTTCTTCTAAATGCCCTTCCATTTAAAAATTGAAGTTCTGCATCAGCTCTAAAGCTAATTGCTCTTAAGTTTATCCACGTCCGAACGAGACTCGCCCAGGAAGATGCCATTCTCAAACTCCACTCTGAGAATGCTTGATAATCTTCTGGCTCTAAAAGTTCTTCGTAACTTAACTGAGGTGCTTCAAATCTCTCAACTTGATCAAAAGTTTTTTGAAAATCCTTCCACTGTTGATCTGAGAGTTCAACATTCAGTGATTTTCTAAAATCTACATTTAAATTAGGAAGACTTGGATGAGGTCCTTTTCCAAAAGCCATTCCTTGAACTAACAACGATAAAATAATAATTAATGTTTTCATAAAACGCTCCACATTAAGGTACAAGTACACATTCTCCATTCACATAACAGACATCTTCAATTTCTATTTCTTCTACTGAACAAGTAATTCCATCATTCTTGTCCGCAATCCAAGCTTCAAAAGAATTTTGTTGACGATAAGTATAGACTTTTTTTCTTCCTGCTCGTTCAAACGAATCATACCAATAAACTGAATCCCAATTCATATAAGGAAACCACTCTTGAATATGCTCATAAGATTC
Organism: Pseudobdellovibrionaceae bacterium; assembly: GCA_002722705.1. Classification (GTDB taxonomy): domain Bacteria; phylum Bdellovibrionota; class UBA1018; order UBA1018; family UBA6935; genus UBA6935. The sequence continues at coordinate 31,570 of PBMP01000075.1, forward strand.
GAATTGTTCTTCAAAAAAAGAAAAACGACTTATCTTCTGAACAAGAGTTCCATTGCATTTTTTCTGAAGTCTCTTCCATGCTATTTTTTTATTTTTACCAAAACTACTCCGTTCACCTTGATCAAATGAAAAACCGTAATCAGAATTGAAGTAAAAACAATGAGCGTGACATTCAATCCTTTTTTCAATATTTTCATTTGCAAAAACATGAAAAGACATAAGAAACACTAAAAGTTTCATTAAAATCCTCCTTTTAAAATTTGAATCATACGAAGATCCGATTGAGTCGAAGCAATATTAATCATGAGTCTTAGATCTCTTTCTTTAAGTCGAATATTATTGATTAAATATACAACAGAATTGTATTTAGAATGTCGAACTGCTGCTCCGAAAATCCAAAGGTAATAATGATAAAGACGTCCATTTGAAGATTTAATTTCCTCCACTGAAGGAAGAAAAGAACTCTCTTTAACGATCAAATCCCCTGCCCATCCTACTTTTTTATCGTAGGCATATTCTAAAGGATTTTGATTATTTCTATCTTTTTGACTCCAATCAAAAGATTCTGCATAAAGCAAAACAGAACTTAAAAAATCATAACCAATTGATTCTTCTTGATCGATAATTTCTAAAACCAAAGGCTTCGTATTTAAAAGTAAAACATGAGGATCCATTCCTCCTTTTAGAAGTCCTCTAAATAAACGAGGCCGATGACTTTTCACTGCCTCTATTAATGGTCTTTTAAAAGTTCCGTCTCTTTTCTCAAGAAGTTTAATGGGAGAAACATAGTGAGTTTTTAAAAGATACTCTGAAATTTCTTCTGAAAATCTAGAATCTTTCACATCAAATAAAGCTTCAAACATTTCATTTATAATAGGAGCCGGATCTGAACTCAGTTCCACTACTTTTTCGATCAATTTTTTATTTTTTGCTCGAATTAAAATTCCACCAAAACCTTTTCTTTTACTTTGATCAGAAAGACGTAAAGTTGGCTCTAAGAAATTTGCAGAAATTTCTTTAGAAATCATTTTCTTAAAAAGTTCATCTGAAAGTGACTCTGTTAATTTAGATTTTCCATTTTTCAATAAAAACAAAAGATCTTCTTCATCTCTTTTCTCTTTCGAAAAGAGCAAAAAAGATAAAACAGAGTTTCCTAAATCTCCTGTCAATGACCATTCAAAATGATCAATATCAAATCTAATTTTTTTCTTTAATGAAGACTTTCCACATTGACGTTTTTTCCTGTAATCTAAAATATCTTCATAAGAAAGATGATTGTATACTGGAAACGTTGAATCAGCTCCATTTTTTACTTCAGATTCGATCAACCCAAAGTCATCTAAACAAAGAGCTTTGATTAAAGGATACTGATCTTCATACATAAGGTCTTTCACTCGATAACGCTCAAAATCATAAAGTTGATGATAAAGATTGAATGGACCGATTTCATACATTCCTTCTTTTCTGTCTTTCGTTTGAGATTTTTCATTCCAAAATTTTTCAAAAGAAGATCTTTGATCATCTACATCTTCTATTGAAACTGGAAATTGAACTCCATGTTTTTTCATATGATCTTCAAACTGAAGTGGACTGGCATGCTGATCGTCAACAAAACTTAAAACTTCACGAGTCGCTTCCATTAAAAGAATTTGATGTTCTCCTATTGTTTCTTCATTCACTTCTGAATCTACAGGCACAAAAGAATGCAACACCTCATGTAGAAGAAGAACTCCGTGGTCTTCTTCTGGTAATTTTTTTCTAGTTATTCCATCAAAATAGACTTTTGACGCAAATTGACCGTCCTGAAGCGTTCTTACTCCTACAACTTTGCAGTCCTTTGGCTTTTTATATCCAAAACATTTTTTTGGATATCCAGGATTTTTTCGAACAATTAGAGTAATCCAATCTAAAGAATCTTTTGTAATGTCACATGCACGCATTTGCCTTGCTTGCTCTCGAAATGCATGTCCGAAATACCAGTGTTTTTCTTCCAATTTTTTTAATATTTTTGAAGCATACGGGTCTTTTTCTATCCATGACTCCATCGACTCGAGGGTTTTCGATTTACATCGAATTTCTTTTTCTAGATCTAAAAGTTTAAATTGATTTCCACTAGAAATAACAATTCCACCTCCAACAGCTCCTGATGAACCCGCCTCCTCACCAGCCATAGCGCTGAAAGACAGAACTACAATTACTAATGAAATAATACTTCTCATTACCTCTCTCCTTTTTTATGTTTTTCTTTTTTTGTTAATCTAAAAAATTGAATTCCAACCTGATAAACTTCATTGGGACTTTTACTTTTTGCTGCAAGTCGAACCAAACTTTTGAAACAATTTTTCATAATTTCATTTGCATCCTCTAAATCTTCTGGATTAAAACAAAAAGTTTCACTTCCTAAAAAACGTTCTGTATTATTTTGTTCTTCAACAGATTCAATTGCTTTAGCAAGCATCTCTTTGTGAAACGCTCGTAAAGCATCATTAGGAACAAATGATTCCACATAGGTGCTTGACTGCAGACGAGAATATTTTCCGTCTTCATATTTTAAAATTTCGAGTTTTACTAATCTATCCAGAGCTTCTTGTGCTTGAGAAACATGAATTCCAAGTCTTTTTGCAATTGATGCTGCACTCACTTTAAATCCTGGGATTCCAAAAATTTGAATGATCGGATGATGATACCATCTAGCAATCATCTGAAAGGTGTCTAGACTCAAATCAAAAATTTCTTTTTTTTCTGGTCTAATATCCTGAAGTCTTTCTCTTAGAACTTCTTTTATTTTTAAATTTTTAGAGTTTTCGTACTGAACGAGCGTGAAAAAATAATCTCTTTCTTTATCTTTTAAAGAGAGTTTTTCCACCACTCGTTCAGCATTTCCTAATGTGAGATTTCTTTTTCCTCGAAGAATTTGAGAGATGAGAGAGGGAGGGATGTTCATTTGCTGCGCAAATGAACGCATCGAGTACGAGTGATTTTTTTCAATCCTTTGATTCAAAACATTTCGTAAAAAATCTCTATAAGAAACATAATCGAAAACCATGAGCTGGGATTTAGCATATTTGACTTGCAGCGCAAATATTTTTGAGAACAAACTGAGTTCAAAGCGTAAACACCAGACAAAAAAAGGCGGCTTTATAAATTAAAATTCTTAAATTTCAATAGATTAAAAAAATAGATTTTTTTACTAAGATTTATTTTTCCTGATCCTTTTTCCAACGAATCGCTATCCCTTGGGTAAGAATTTGTCCTTCTTCACCATCATCAGAACACTCAGGGCTTCGATAAAGCTCTTTCCGACCATCGACTAAAAAAACAACTGAACGAATCATCATCACCGCATCGGCCCCCGCCTTTTTTGCGTACTTCAAAAGATCTCGAACACTTTTATTGTAGTGATTTTCACAAAGTCTCTTTTCACTCCAATTCATGTTTAACGAGGGGTAATTTACCTTCGAACGAACCGATCCCAAGCTCTCATACTTTCGTACGGGTTGATCAATATAAACATTTTCTTTTGGAAACGCATAAGGAGTGATGCTTGGCTCAGGTAAACTCGCACACCCTCCCATCAAACCACTTAAAATAAAAATCCAGATTTTTTTTTGAAATGTCATTCGTTGTCTTCAGGTTCAAAATACTCAAATTGATCATTCTTGAAGTTTCTGAGTGTTAATTTTTTACCTTCTTTTTTCACAACGTAGTTTGGAAGCAATGGAATCTTTCCTCCGCCCCCTGGAGCATCAACAACATAGTAAGGAACGGCCATTCCACTGGTCCACCCTCGAAGCTTCTCCATAATTTCAAGACCAGTTTCAATCGGAGTCCTAAAATGACTGATTCCCTGTGAAAGATCGCATTGATAAATGTAGTATGGACGAACTCTCATCATCAAAAGTTTGTGATTGAGTTCTTTTACAATCTCAGCTTTATCGTTCACCCCTTTCAGTAAAACCATCTGATTATTTAAAACACATCCCGCATCAGCAAGCTTTCGACACGCTTCAAAAGCCTCTGCTGTACATTCCTTAGGGTGATTAAAATGAGTATGTACAAAAACAGGATGATACTTACTCAACATTTTCGCAAATGAATCCGTAATTCTCTGAGGAAGAGTGACTAGGTTTCTCGTTCCCAAACGAAAAACCTCAATATGCTCCATTGCTCGAAGTCTCGACAAAATATATTCAAGTCGATCATCAGAATTCGAAAGAGGGTCTCCCCCAGAAATGACAACGTCTCTTATTTCTTTATGCTCTTCGATGTATTTTAAACCAACCTCCAACTGCTTCGTTTGAGCCGCTGAAGAAGGATCAGATACTTTTCTTTTTCGAGTACAATGCCGACAAAAAACAGGACAATTGTGAGTGGTGTAAAAAAGAACTCGATCCGGGTAGCGATGAGTAATCCCTGGAACGGGCATGTCTCTTTCTTCCGCAAGAGGATCTTCTAAATCAGTTGGAAGGATATTGAGTTCTCCTAACTGTGGCACCGATTGTAATCGGATTGGACAATGAGGATCATCACGATCCATCAAAGCCGCATAATAAGGGGTAATTCCCATGTGAAAAAGATCATTTGATTTCTCAAACGCCTCTCTCTCCTCTGGAGTCACATGAATAACCTTCTCCAATTGCTCCAGAGACTTGACTCGCTTTTGCTGTTGCCAGATCCAGTTATCCCAATCTTTATCTGGTACATCGTCCCAAACCCCTGCTCGCCCACCTGTTTTAAATCGATCTGCTACAGTATTAATGGTTTTAATTTCGTAAGCCATGAAAAACCCCTCTTATTGTCTTTCTTGTGAAAGTTTAACGTGAACAAATTTGCCACTCCTGTCAAGAAAACGATGAATTTAAGCAGAGTTTCTTTTCCCAAACCTATGACAACAGACCAATCCTTCGGTAAAATAAAGTCCATGGTCTCAAATCTCTTTTTAGGAATGGCAACAATCGGAGCAGAATGGGTTCTCTACCTTCTTATTCTCCTCTCACTTTTTTCAGTCGCACTTATTTTTGATCGCTGGAGATTTTATCAGAATAATGGATCAAAACTTTCAGATACACAAAACCGACTGAGAACAGCAATTACTCAGTCCAATTGGGATGAGGCCATTGAAATCGCAGAAAAACACTCCGAAAACTTAGGAATGGCAATGACTGCAGCAATTTTAATTCACCGAAAAAATCACCCCGGCGCGTCAGTCTCTGCTCTTTCTGAGGTTGGCCAAGATGCCCTCACGCGAACACGGCTCTCTTGGGAACGCTCACTGGCCTTACTCGCCATCATCGGAAATAATGCTCCTTTTGTGGGACTCCTGGGAACGGTCATTGGAATTATTCAAGCATTTAATAATCTCAGTCAACATGCCTCAGGTGTCCAAACGGTCACTGCTGGACTAGCAGAAGCATTGATTGCAACTGCTGTTGGAATTTTTGTGGCGATTCCTGCGGTCGCTGCATTCAACCTTTTTAGTCGAAAAGTCAAAACGGGTGTTGCTGAAGCTGAGGCATTAAAAAGTTATTTAATTGGGAAACTCTCTTAAAATGGCTGGAACACATAACGATGACGAAATCATCTCTGGAATTAATGTCACTCCATTAGTGGATGTGATGCTCGTTTTGCTCGTTATTTTTATGGTATCAGCCCCAGTCATTTATCAATCTGCAATAAAGGTCGATCTTCCTTCTGCTCAGACTGGCGAAAAGTCACCTCCTTCAGAGAATCTAGAATTTGCAATCAAAGCCAATGGTGATTTGTATTTTGGAAAGTTAAAAATGAGTTGGGAAAGTCTCGAACAAAAACTCAAAGCAACTGCAAAGTACCCCGTAGATCAGGCAGCAATCATCAGTGCTGACAAAAGTATTCCTCACGGTACAGTGATCCGATTGATGGATTTATTAAGACAAGTTGGATTATCAAAAATAGGACTCAACGTAACGCAGTAACCCCTTAGGGGTAAAATTCTCTTTAAAAACAAGGGGAAAGGAGTTTTTTTCTCTTTGCTTATTCCCTCTTAAAAAAACCGACCTTATGCATTAAAAAAAATCGGTAAACATCTGTTTTTATTCATGATAATGAGATTAACGTTTAACTCAAACTTCGATATAATAGAGAGAAGGAGGCGGTTGTGAGTGAATTTTTAATTAAATTAGCAAAAGCTTTTCCCAAGGGATCTATCAAACAAACGCGGTATCTAATTTTACCTTTTTCAATGATTTCGTTAGCAGTGGCCTGGTTTTACTCAGATCTCTCCACCATAGAAAAAGGGATATGGGTCCTATCGAGCGGTCTCACTTGGACACTCCTCGAGTACATTCTACATCGATGGCTTCTTCACTATCCGGCAAAATCTGAAGTCGGAAAAGTGATCTTGGCTCGCCTTCACGTCATTCACCATGATCATCCTGAAGATGGTTCGCAAGTATGCGTTCCAATGCTTCTGAGTGCTCCTTTGTGGTTGATGATCTATGGACTCATTGTTCTTATGGGTGGGGGTTCAACAACAAGTTGGCTTTTTGTTTCAGGAGTCGCAGTAATGATGACTTTTTACGATAGTGTTCATTACTTCACCCACTATGAAACTGCAAAAACTCGATATGGAAAATTCTTAAAAAAGCATCATATGCTTCACCACTTTAAGGATGATACCGTTCGATATGGAGTCACCTCTCCTCTTTGGGACTATTTTTTTCATACCTACCGATGAAAAAAAAAGAGATTCTTGATTTCATTATTAAAAACCTAAAGGAAGATTTTGAGAAGCAACTTACAGTCACTCAAGCTTCTCATGAGGGCGCTATTTCAGAAGAAGCTAAGCAAGAAGGCAAATATGATACCCGCGCAATTGAAGCCTCTTATCTTGCCGGAGCCCAAGCAAAACGCTTAAATGAATTAAAACAAAATATATTCCTACTCGAATCTATGCCTCTCAGAGCATTCTGTTCAAAGGACTCTGTTGAACTCAGTGCTCTAGTTGAACTTGATTTAGAAGGAAACCGTGAAAAGTATTTTCTTGCCCCTGTTTCTGGTGGGATTTTTCAAATTCAAGGTACTGAAATTAAAGTTATTTCCATGGATTCGCCCATTGGAAAAGAAATTCGAGGACTAACAGTGGGGGAATCCATCGAAGTTCTTTTACAAGGAGCTCTCAAGGAATACACACTCACTGGCATTGAATAATCCTCCATTTTGTTCTTTTCTATGATACCTTCGACGCATCACAAAAGAAGGAGCTTGTCGTTACTACGGAATTTCAAACACAACAGTGGAAAGACTTGGGGATTGGTCAGGAAACCATTGATCTCCTGGAAAAAGAGAAATTTTTCTCACCGACTCCGGTTCAAGAAAAAACAATCCCCTTTTCTCTCGAAGGAAAAGACCTTTTAGTGTCTGCAAAAACCGGATCGGGAAAAACTGCCGGATTTTGCTTACCTCTCATTGAAAAGCTACGTGGAAGAAAAGGAACGTTAGGGGTCATTGTTTGCCCTGTTCGGGAAATTGCGCTTCAAACTCACGAAGTCGTACAAACCTTTGCTCTCCCTCAAGGACTTCAATCTGTTGCAACCATTGGAGGAGTCAATATCCGCCAAGAAGAACAAGCGCTTCGTGAATATCCTCAGATCATTGTCGGAACTCCAGGCCGAATCGCTGATCACATAGAAAGAGGAAACCTCTGGCTTGATTATGTAGAAATGGTAATCCTCGACGAAGCAGACCGAATGCTTGATATGGGTTTCTCAAAACAACTCAATCAAATCATGGATGCCACCTCAAAAGATCGTCAAACCCTGTTCTTTTCTGCAACTGTTTCAGGAGAAGCAGAAAAACTTGCAAATCGATATCTCAAAGATCCTATTCGAATTTCACTAGGATCGGCACTTTCAGTGGCAGATACAATTACTCAAGAACTTCTTTGGCTCAATGACTGTCACAAAAAAAGAGAACTTCTTCGACTCATTGAAGAAGAAACAGGAAGCATTATTGTCTTCACAAGCACCAAAGTCGACGCGCAGAGTCTTTGGAGGTCATTATACTCACGAGGACATCATGATGCTTCGTATCTTTCTTCTGATAAAATCCAAAAACACCGAGAACAAGTTTTAGATGAATTTAAAGAAGGAAAAACAAGAATTCTTGTTGCCACTGACGTTGCTGGACGAGGGATTCATGTGGATCATATCGCTCATGTAATCAATTTTGATTTTCCACTGGGTGTAGAAGACTATATTCATCGCGTCGGAAGAACGGGAAGAAATGGGCAAACTGGAAAAGCAACCAGCTTCATTACTCCAGAAGAATCAAAGCAACTCATTGAGCTAGAAAAATACCTGGGTTCACCTATTCCTGAGAAGAAAGTGTTTGATTTTGAGCTAGATCCTAGAATTTTCACAAAAGCCTATCAAAGAAAACGAAAACCCTACCGAAATCACAGTAGAAAGAAGTCTCGAAATTCAAGATCTATAGATAAGTCGTAGACCATCTTTTTTCAGCTATGGTACATTTATATCAAATTGGAATGTTAGCTATCAACCGGTAGGATGGTCAATGATCATTGATGATCAATCAAAAAGAGTGATTTCGCTTTATGAGTATCAGATTCTGGATACCTCACCAGAACCTTATTTTGATACAACAATAGAAATGATCTGTGAAACTTTTCAAATCAAAGGAGGAGCAATTGGTTTTGCCGACGAGAATCGGTTTTGGGTGAAAGCCTCCTATGGATTAATTCCTGAACTCCCAAATGAGAGATCCCCTTGTTTTGAAGCCGTAAAAAAAAATAAAACCCTAGAAAACGAACCATTGAATCTGAATTCAACACTGAGTCACTCTTTTTGTATTCCTCTTCACAATCACCAAGGAATCGCCATTGGTTCACTTTCCCTTTTCAACGACGCCCCCATTTCTCTTACTGACTTTCAAAGAAAAACTTTAAAAGTTCACTCATCTCAAATCATGAGTTTTCTAGAACAAAGAAAACAAATCAAACGAATGGAGGAAACTCAGAACGTAGCCAAAATTGGATATTGGAATTACAATATTCTCACTTCTGAGATTCAGTGGTCAGATGAGATGTATCATATTTTTTCTTATTCGAAAGAAAAAGGAAACCCTAGTTTTGATGAATATCAAAACTGTATTTTTCCCGAAGACCGACCCAAAGTATTAAAAACGATAGAAAAGAGTATCGATAAAAAGTCTCCTTACGAAGTTGAACACCGAATATTTGATTCCTCTAAAAATGTCATTTGGGTTAAAGGACATGGAAAACCAATTTTAGATAGCCATGAAAAAATTGTTGCACTTCAAGGAACCTGTCAAAACATTCAATCCTTTAAAGAAGCGGAACAAGCGACAAAAGAATATCAAACCTATTTGAAGCTTGCCCTCGAAGGATCAGGCCTAGGAATCTGGGATTGGTTTTTAGACGATAACAGCGTTCGCTTTGATGACAACTGGGCAAAAATGCTGGGACTAACTCTCAATGAAATTGAAATGTCACTTGAAACATGGGAATCGAGAGTTCACCCAGATGACCTAAGCCAATGTTATGAAGACATAAAAAAATACATGGATGGAAAAACACCTTATTACGAAAACATCCATCGCATGAAACACAAAGACGGTCATTGGGTCTATATTCTCGATCGAGGTCGGTTTTCAGACTGGGATAAAAATGGAAAACCCACTCGATTCACAGGCACACATTTTGATATTAGTGACGCAAGATCGAAAGAAATTGAAAATAACCTGATTTTAAAAAACAACAAAATTGGAATTTGGAAATACAACCCAATGACCAATTTTCTTGATTGGGATGAAAGCATGTATAAATTATTTGATGTATCTTCATCTCAATTTAGCGGTGCTTACGAAACCTGGGAAAAAACACTTCATCCAGATTATATCGAAATCACGCCTAAAGAGTTTCAACTTGCTCTTGAAGGAAAAAAAGATTTTGATACTACATTTGCAATTATTGATGGAAAGGGAGAAACAAAATACATTGGAGGTCGAGCCATTATTGAGAGAGACGGTGAAGGAAACGCTATTTTTGTTACTGGAATTAACTGGGACAAAACAAAAGAAGTCTTAATTCAAAAACAACTTGAAGAAGAAAAGACCAAACTCTTACAATCCTCAAAACTAGCAACCTTAGGAGAAATGGCTGCAGGAGTTGCACACGAAATCAATAACCCGTTAGCAATCGTTGACGGATGCTCCTCTTTAATTCAAAAATTTATAGATCAACCTAAAAAGATTCTCTCATCCCTTGAAAAAATTCATCATTCTGTCAATAGAGTTCAAAAAATCATCGATGGTTTGAAAAAATTCTCTCGATATTCCGATATCGTTATGAAAGAAAATTCATTAAATAAAATCATTCAAGATTGTGTTGAATTGACGAGTATAACTTCTAAAAGACACAATATTTCAATAGAAGTAGAAAATCATGACGACTGTATTTTATTTTGTGATGATATTCAAATTTCTCAAATCTTAATTAATCTTATTGGAAATGCAATAGATGCAAATAAAGACAAAAAGAACGCTTGGGTTAAAATAGATTTTCAAGCGACAAAGAACTATGTCGATATTATCGTACGAGATTCAGGCACAGGGATTGATAAAACTTACATTGACCGTCTTTTTGATCCATTTTTTACTACAAAAGAAGTAGGTAAAGGAACCGGGCTTGGACTGAGTATCTCTAAAGGAATCGCTAGAGAACACAAGGGTGACCTCGAATATCAAGTGATCGACGGACACACCTCCTTTATTCTGACACTTCCTAGAAAAAGGAGCGATTCATGAAAACAGAAATTGTTTTTATTGATGACGAAGCTGAACTTTGTGAAATTTATGAACAACTTTTTGAATCTGAAGACATCGAAATTAAAACATTTACAGATCCAAAAGAAGGAATTCAATATGTCAATGAAGCCTCCCCTAAGCTCGTTTTTATTGACTACCGAATGCCAGATCATAATGGAATTGAATGCCGAGAACAGATGACAACAAAGTCTCATTACTTTTTAGTGACAGGTGAACTCGATATCGATCCTCCAGAAGGGTTTGAAAGTATGATTAAAAAACCACTCTCATTTAGTAATTTTCGAGAAATCCTCAAAAAACACCACGTCAATGCTTCTTAAGTTTGTAAATCAATGTATATTCATTGAAACGTAGATTCAAATTTGAAGTGCAATGTATTGAAATCATTAGCACTCTAACTCTATCCCCCCTATTTTTAAAAAGCTCTCTCTTTACACTTGACTATTGATATCAATTTTTTATATAAGGTGGCCTTAAACCTGATCGACCTAAAGAGAATTGTCGTAAATCCATCAGCGTGGGCACTCCTCTTACTTTGATCTCATTTTTAAGAGGAAAAACAAATGACTGAAACGACGTTTCAAAGCCTTGCTTTGCATGAATCACTTTACAAATCTTTAGAAAAATTAAACTTCATCACTCCAACAGAAGTCCAACAAAAAGCAATTCCTTTATGCTTTGAAGGACGAGATCTGATGATCAGTTCTCAAACAGGTTCAGGTAAAACAGGAGCTTATGGAATTCCAGCAATTCAGCGAATTCTAGAAAACCCTAGTGAGTCCGTTCTCGTCTTGGCGCCTACTCGAGAGTTAGTGATGCAGATTTGTGATTTTTTCAAAAAACTCTCTGCTGGAGATAAAAGACTTTCCGTTTGTGCTCTTGTCGGTGGAGCAGATATGAGAAAACAAATCCGAAACTTAAAAAAAAGGCCCAATCTCATTGTTGCAACTCCTGGTCGGCTCAATGACCACCTTGAAAGAAGAACCCTCAGACCAATAAACACTCGAATGCTCATCTTAGATGAAGGAGATCGAATGTTAGACATGGGGTTCGCTCCACAGCTAGAAGCTATTCTAGAGTACTTACCAGAAGAACGACAAACGCTTTTATTTACTGCAACTCTTCCTAAAAAAGTAGAAAAGCTTGCAGAGCAATACCTTCACGAACCTGAAGTTTTAAAAGTGGGTCCAACCTCTCAACCAGTCGATAAAATAGATCAATCCGTAATTCAAACTTCTACAAAGGGAAAAGATAAAAAACTTTTAGAAGAGTTAAAAAGAAGAAAAGGTTTAACTATTATTTTCTCAATGACCAAAAGAAGAACAGATCAACTTGCAAAGGCACTACATCACGGTGGATTCAAAGTTGACCGTATTCATGGAGGTCGAACTCAAGGTCAAAGAAACCAAGCGATTAGAAACTTTAAGACAGGAAAAGCACAAATTCTCTGTGCTACTGATGTTGCAGCAAGAGGAATTGATGTACCTCTCGTACAGCATGTTATTAACTATGATCTCCCCCTAGTAGAAGAAGACTATATCCATCGAATTGGTCGGACCGCTCGAAACGGAGAAAGCGGCCAAGCATTAAGTCTCGTTGATTCAAGAGATATGAGACTCTGGAGAAATATCAGTAAAAAGTACAAACTTGACTCAATCAAAATGAAGACATTTGATCTTGACCCAAAAGAAGTCGAAAGAGGATCTAAAGAGAGATCTTTTGATAAAAAACGGGGAAGACCAAGACGAGATGATCGAAAATTTGAAGAAAGAGGTTCAAGAGGACGTCGTCCGACTCGCTCTAAAAGTCGAGATGATCGTGATTTCGAAAACCCAAAACGTTCTGACCGACGTGAATATGGAAAAAGTAACGGAAGCTTCTCTAAAAATAGATCTCGTCCTGATACTGAATTTAGAAAAGATGATCGTGATTTTAGTCGAAAAAGATCTCGTTCAAATGAAAACTTTAAAAAAGAAGACCGAGGTTTTAGTGACCGAAAGCCTCGCCGAAAATCGGAAGACCGTTCTTACGGACGTAAAGACAGCGCATTTGATTCAAGAGATCGACGTGATCGACCAGAAAATAAATTCTCTAGAAAAAAGAATGATTCATTTTCATCAAACCGCCGTAAAAAAAGTACAGACGGACCTTCGTTTTCTCGCAGTAAAAAGCCAGGGGGCATGGGTCGATTAAAAGTGAGAAAAAAATCAGAATCTGGTTCAGCAAGAAGATAAAAAAGAAAGGGCACTGATTAAATTCAATCAGTGCCTTCTATTATTTTTTTGAAAAAGGATGAACTTTCATAGCCCACTTCACTTTACCCTTTTTAAGTAAAAACTGAGACAATGGCTTTGCTATTTCTTTTTTAAAAAAACTACATAAGATTTTCAAAAAAACCAATGCAACAATACCTAAAGCAATCCATTCTTGTAACTGATCGCTCATTAGGCCCATCCCATCCAAGTTGCACATCGAACAAAAAGATAAGAAGCCAAATAAGCAAGTCCAAGCAAGTAAATCAGCATAAAAATTGGCCATCGCCAAGAATTAGTCTCTCTTCTTGTCACTGCCAAAGTTGAAAAACATTGTGGAGCAAAAATATACCAAATCAATAAACTCAAAGCAGTCACTAAAGACCAATCACTTTTCAAGCGATCACTTAATTCTACCTCAATCTCAGCGTCCTGATGCTCTGTTTCAATAGCGTAAACGGTTGCTAATGAACTCACCATTACTTCTCTTGCAGCAAACCCCGGGATTAAAGCAATTCCCACTTTCCAATCAAATCCCAAAGGCTGAATCAGAGGTTCAATAGATTTTCCCATACGACCAGCGTAACTATACTCAATACTCGTTCCAGGTACATTTTCTGGTTTTTTAGGATAAGAAGAAAAAAACCAAAGCAGCACGGTAAGCGATAAAATAATTGTCCCTGCTCTTTTTAAAAACAAACGAGCTCTTTCATAAAGACCAATGATCAAATTTTTAGGATCTGGCCATTTATAATCAGGTAATTCCAACAATAAAGGTGGTTTTGCTCCAGATAAAATTGTCTTTTTAAAAACGAAGGCAACAGCTACAGCGGAAACCACTCCCGCAAAATATAATCCAAACATCACCAATCCTTGTAAACGAATGGGTCCCCAAACTGGGTCGTTCGGTATAAATGCAGCAATCAAAAGAGCATACACTGGCAGTCTTGCAGAACACGTCATCAATGGAGCAATTAGTATCGTAGCCAGTCGATCTCGTTTATTTTCAATGGTACGAGTGGCCATGATTCCAGGTATTGCACATGCAAAACTAGATAGAAGTGGAATAAAAGCTCGGCCATGAAGTCCTACGCCCCCCATTAATCGGTCCATCAAAAAAGCAGCTCGAGCCATATAACCAGTGGCCTCGAGGAGTAACACAAAAAAGAATAAAATGAGAATTTGAGGTAAGAAGACCACTGTCGCCCCGACACCTTCAATCATTCCATTAACAATCAAGCTTTGAAGTGGTCCTTGAGGCATCCAACGAGAAACGGTTTGTGATAAAATTCCAATGAACTGTTCGATCCATTCAGTAGGAGCTTCAGACCAATGAAAAACCGCCTGAAAAACAATCAAAAGAACTAAACTTAAAAATACTGTCCCAAAGAACGGATGAAGAAGGATATGATCTACCTTTTGAGAAAAAGGAACTTCTTGTTTTTTTTCTGTCTGACAAAGAGAAAGAATTCGTTCGACTTCCTTAAATCGATTTTGTGGATCTTGATAGGAAGCAATAGGTTTCCATTCTCTTTCAAAGTTAAAATTTTCAATTTTTTCAAGTAAAGCTAAAGTTCCTTTTTTTCGAGTGCCAATAGCACCGACCACAGGAAGCCCTAATTCTTTTTCTAACTTCACTGCATCGATATCAAACCCACTTTTTTCGACGAGATCCATCATATTTAAGACGACTAAAAGCGGTTTTTCGATTTGTTTAAGCTCTAAAACATAGGAAAGAGAACGCTCAAGTTGAGTTGCATCTAAGACCACCACAAAAAGATCTGGCTGCTCAGTCCAATCTTTTCTTCCCAAAAGAACATCACACGCGACTTGTTCATCTGGACTTTGGGGTCGAAGACTATAAGTCCCTGGAAGGTCGATCAGTTTCACTTGCTGTCCATTAGAAAGATGCAAATCTCCTTCTTTTTTTTCAACTGTCACACCAGGATAGTTTGCTACTTTTTGACGAGAACCCGTCAACGAATTAAAAAGAGATGTTTTTCCACAATTAGGAAATCCCGTTAAAGCAACCCTTAACTCAGACATTTTCTACCTCAATAAATTTTGCTTCTTCTCTTCTCAAACTCACCGTCATTCCTCGAATTCGAATCGCAATAGGGTCTTTCCCAAAAGGAGCTTCATGAATAATTTCACAAGGCGTTCCCGGAAGAAAACCAAACTCTTCTAACCGACGTACGAAGTCGATTTGATCAGATTCAACACGAACAATTTGAACTCGTTGACCCAATTTTTGATCACTTAATTTCATGATTGCCTCACAAATTCATTCACATGCTCAATCCCTTCTAAAAGTAAACGATGAATATGATCATCATCTAAAGAATAGAAAGCCGTTCTTCCGTCTTTTCGAACACGAACGAGTTTAAGATTTCTTAAGGTTCTCAAATGATGACTAACCGCAGGTTGAGTCATCCCCAAAAGCTCAGTTAACGCTCCCACAGAATATTCGGACTGAGCCAATGCCCAGACAATCTGAATTCGTGAGGAATCTCCCAGTGCTTGAAAGGTCTCTGATAAAAGTAAAAAAACCCCTTGGTCTCGAAAGGCCTCTAGAGATTCAGATAGAGTTGAATTCGAATCACTTCTTAACA
The DNA here is from genome assembly GCA_002722705.1 of Pseudobdellovibrionaceae bacterium. GTDB lineage: Bacteria > Bdellovibrionota > UBA1018 > UBA1018 > UBA6935 > UBA6935. The sequence continues at coordinate 47,276 of PBMP01000075.1, forward strand.
TATAAGCGAATGCTTATATGTTTATATATCAAAAAGCAAGCCTTCCTCGATTAGAATTCACATGAATAAAGCTAATTTTGACCTTAATAAAAAATACTTATTAATTTCAAATAGTTAAATTAAAAACGTCCCGAATTCATTTCTTCGTTTACTACGCACACAAACGAAAGCACTCAAGTGAGATAAGATTGACTCATTGCGTAATAGAATATAATAGTCAACCCATGCTTAAAATCTCTCCCATTGTCGTCGGTCTGTTTTTTATCATGCAACCCCTATTTGGCGCTTCTTATTCAGCCAAGTTTAGCAATAAAACAGGAACCATCGAACTCTATGAAGGGGATACTTTAGTTTCGCAAAAAAATATTTCAGCTCAGTTAAATGAAATCAGAGACACCAAAAAAAGTAAGACAGACCTACCTCAATACAAATATGGTCAACTCATCACAATATCAATTGATGCGCTTGGAAATCCGTATGTTTGGTTTTCCATACAACACAAGTTTTTAAAAAATAATTCCCTCGACCGTTTTTTTGCAAAACGAGAAACTCCCTTTCTTTGGATACCTCACCTTGATTCTGTTCAATCTTGGAAAAATTTAAGCTGGAAAATCAACGACGATCGATTCCGAATCCTTTCATTTGCCCCAGGAATAAACGGGAATGCGATTATCATGAAAATTTCACTTAAAAAGAAAGATGAATTTTTTCAACTACCTGATGGAAGCACCAGACTTCTAACGAAAGTTGCTCCGGTATCACACATGAAAGCAAGAACTGTGATTCAAGAAGTCACACCACAAGGTAAAGTTATCTCCACTCAAGCAAAACTTCCACCAGTCGGATTTATTGATCCTCATGCACAAATATCAATTAACAAAGATGGGAGTTATTCTATTTTTTTGAGAACAGACGATTACAATCCTGTAGGGGATCTTGAGGACATCAGTACGGAACTACCAAAAAATCCTACACTGTATTTAGTCCAACCCAATTCCGGAAAAGTTCTAAGCACCGTTAATCTCAGAACTGACATTGAGAAACACTTTTTTACACGAGTCGATTCAAGCCGCCTCTCGTTTGTAAATTTTAAAGACCTAATTGCGATCAATGGAAACGCTTACAGCTTTACCCTCTTCTTTGATAAACGTTCTTTTCTTTCGTATGGCCGTAAAAATTATTCTACGGAAGGAAAACAATATATTGATCGTTCATACCGTGTTCGCGTTCAACAACGAGCAGAAGAAAAAGTCATTTCAGTCACTCCTCAACAAGAAGGGGAAAGATTAGTAAAAAGAATTCCTAATAATTTAGAAGGGATTGAAGAGAAAATAATCCTAAACTTTGATCTATTCTCGACCGCAGGTCGGGTAAGAGCTATCTTTGCAGAGCTAAACTATCTTCCAGAAACAGAATATTATCAATCCAGAATAGAGCAACACTCTGAGTTACTAAAAAGACTTGATGAGGAATTTAAAGATTTAACAGATGAAGAACTCAAACAAATGGGCCTTGCAAGAGTTGGACGCGAAACATTTACTACCCTACAGTTTAAAGACGGATTCAGTTTAGAAAAAATCATCACAAACCTACCGCCGTCACTCTGTTCCACGCTGTTTGAAGAGAGTTTCAGATTCACAGGACACCCGGTTATTAAGTAGAATTTGACTCGCAAAGTCTTTACTTTCTCTTATATTCAATCATTTTTTATCAAATGACGCATAGGTCTTTTGATTAGTATTTGAAATCCTCCTACAGGTAATGTTCTAATACCGGACCATATGCTCAAAGGGTCAGTCTCCTCTTTTTTTTTAACTCTTCTTTTTTTTTCTACCAAGGTCTTGTGTGCGCCTGTTTCATTAAAAGAACTCGTTTCTCATGGGCTTAAAAACACCCCTTCTTATCAAAGCTCACTCAATAATCTTAAAATTAGTGAAAACGAAACAAGAAATGCTCTTTTTAGTTTTTTTCCTTCCTTAGACTTAACTTCAGAACAAGGTTTCGCAAGCGGAACACCTTTCAAAAATGAAAACCTTTGGTCCGGCACCTTATCTTTGTCTCTTTCCGCAAATCTTTATAATAATGGAACTAATGTAATAGAATACAAACGTTCACATCTCATCCAAAAAAGAAGAAAAATAGCTCAACAAAAAATAAGAGCAGAACTTACTCTTTCCATTATTCTTCAGTATTTTGATATTTCTCTTTTTGACGAAATTCAACTCATTCAAGATCGTCAGTATCAATTACTAAAAAAACAGTTTCATACGGTCGAAGCACTTTATAAACAAGGAAGAAAAAAAAGAATCGATTACATCCGATTCAAAGCACGAGTTCAAAGAGCGAATCTTGGTTTTCAAAATGCGCAGTTAAAAAAAGAACAAGCTATCGAAGATTTGAAAAAAATTATTGCTTGGAAAGAAAAAAAATTAATTATTCAAAAGCAACCTATTGAATTTTCTTCATTTAAAACAAAAAGCGGTAAAGTATTATTTGACAATCATTATGACTCTCGAATTTCATCATTACAAAAGGAAATAAATGAATTCGAAGTCGATTTAGAAAAAAGACAATATTGGCCCCGAGTTTTTTTAAATACAGGTGTTGATTATATAAATTCAAACTATCTCGATGGTCTTTCTTCATTTTCAGATAATCGTCAATTCAATTGGTCAGCGATACTCTCAATCGACTTTAACTTATGGGACTTTGGGATTCGAAGAAGAAATATTGAAACGGTGCGACTCGAACAAATGAACTTAAATAATCAAATTGACACTCAACTTTTAGACTTAAAAGCAACGATAAACAAAAATCTACTTTCAATCAAACAGCAAAAAGAAAACTTCAAACTGAGCCAAGAACTCCTTCATATTGAAAAAACAAACTTTGAATCCATTCAAAGAGATTATCGAAATGGAAAAACAACATTTTTAGATTTAATTAATTCACTCGACAATTACACAAACGCACAAGAGTCTTTCTACACTAATTACTACCGATTAAAAAAATCACTCTCACAATACAAATTTCACCAAGGAACTCTTTATGAAGACCTTTAATCGATTTAAAAAATTATTTTTTGTAACAATTCTTTTTATTGCAATCATTAGCTTTTTTATTTTAAATCAAACAAATTCAAGTAAAGTCACTCGAACAATCAAAGTCAAAAAAGAAAATCTCATCCAAAGAGTCACTGTTGCAGGAAACATTGAACCTTATAAAAAGACAATTGTGACTGCCCCTTTTAATGGATACATCAAAAAAATGTATGTTAAAACGGGACAGAAAGTAAAAAAAGGAGATCCAATTGTTTCCGTGGTTCAGTCTCTTCAATCTCCAGACCCAACATTTCCTCTTCGATCTCCGCTTGATGGAACTGTGGTTTCTATTCAAAAAAGAGAAGGATCTTTTGTTAAACAAGATGACCCTAAAGATTTTATTTTAAGAATAGATAATCTAGAGAGTCTTTACATCTTATCTTATGTTCCAGAAGTCGATATGATAAAAATTAAAAAAGGAGATTCGGCGATCATTCAAGCTTCTGCTCTCCTCAATAAAGAATACCAAGGTGTCGTTATCGACATCTCTCTTGCTGCTCAAGATCAAGAAAAATGGCAAAGAAACTCAAAAGTAGAGTATCAAACCCAGATCAAAATTCTAGATCCAGACATTCTCATTAAACCTGGAATGTCGAGCATCATTGATATCGTCACAAAGAAAAAAGAAAACGTTTTAGCGATTCCACATGAATTTATTTTAGAAAAAGAAAAAAAACACTATGTCTTTCCTATTAATGGAAAAGAAAAAGAAGTCAAAATTGGACTTCAAAACGAATCTCATGCCGAAATTACCGAAGGAGTCTCTGAGGGAGAAGAACTCAAGCAAATTGATTTTCTTGAACTCTTTTCTTCAGACAACACATGAACTTAGTTGAAATCAAAAATTTAAATTTTAGCTATCATTCAGGCGATGTTCAGGTCTCAATTTTTAAAGACTTTAATCTAGAAATTAAAAAGGGAGATTTCATTGCAATTAAAGGACCTTCTGGATCTGGAAAATCCACTCTTTTATACCTTATTGCAGGACTCTTAAACTTTCAAAAAGGAATCATTCGTTTTAAAAAATCTGATATTTCAAAACTCTCAGACTATGAACGATCAGTATTAAGAAATAAATATCTTTCTTTTATTTTTCAACAATTTCATCTTCTACCGAAAGCGACAGTCCTAGAAAACATTCTTCTTCCCACCTTTTATCCTATAGAAAATGCAACAACTGAAGAAGACCAAACTGAAAAAGCTAAAAAAATTTCAACTCGCCTTGGAATCGCTGAACGTCTTCATCATTTTCCAAAACAGCTTTCAGGTGGACAACAACAACGAGTAGCAATTGCAAGAGCACTTATTCATAATCCAGAACTCATTCTCGCAGATGAACCTACAGGAAACTTAGATTCAGAATCCACACAGGAAATCATTTCTATCCTCAAAGAACTCAATGCCGAAGGGAAAACAATTATTCTAATTACTCATGAGGAAGATGTAGCTCAATCAGCGAAAACGATTTACTTTTTAAAAGACGGAAAACTAGAACTTGAACGCTCGAACTTCACTCCTTCAACTGATGATCAAGAAATTAGCTCCCTTTCAATTAAAACAGTGGCAACCTCTTCTACAAGTTACTTAAAAATGCTTCCTCTTGTCATTAAAAATGCGTTCAGAAATAAGTTTCGCTCCATTCTTACCATGCTTGGAATTACTGTCGGAGTTGCTGCAGTCTGCTCGATGGTAACATTAGGAAATTATATCCGAGAAAAGGTCATTGATGGCTACTCCGAAATGGGAGTTGATACCCTTGTTTTTAGAGGACGTCCGAACTGGGAACTCAAAGCGACAGATCGATTTCCCGTTCGTTTTCAGTTTTTTGACTGGAAAAGAGACATCTTACCTTTACTAACCATTTTCCCTCAAACTCAATCGTTCTCTCCTATTCTTTTTGGTTGGGACGCCCAAGTCACTTATGGAGGAAAATCAATCGAAAACGAAGCCCTTCTTTCAGGAGTCTCTTCTACCTGGTTTAAAATGGCTAACCGAACTTTTCTTTCAGGAAAAGGATTCCATCCGAATCATATTAAAAGAAAAAGTCCTGTCTGCGTGATCGGTCATGATATCGCCCAACTTTTATTCGCAAGAATTCGACCTCTTGGACAAATTATTCATATTTCTATTCGAGAATCTACCTTTGTATGTCAAGTCATCGGCGTTTTAAATCCTGTAAAAAACAATCCTGAATGGCAAAAAGCAAATATGCAAGTCATCGTTCCTTTTACTTTTTTTCAAGCAGTTAACGATTCTTGGTGGCAAACTCAAATTCAACGATTTTCGATTCAACTCAAACCCAGAAATGATATCGAAGGCTTTTCAAATGCCATTAAAACTTTCTTTGAAAAAAAATATGGAAAATCAGGTCGTTTTTCAGTGAATTCAAATACTCTTTTACTTGAACAGATGAAAAAATTCTTAACTCTGTTTTCGATCTTAATTACAGCAATCGCTTTGGTTACCCTCACGGTGGGTGGAATTGGGATCACCAACATGATGCTGGTCTCTGTTTCCGAAAGACTCAAAGAAATCGGGATTCGAAAATCTGTTGGCGCAACCCATCAAAGTATTCGTTACCAATTTCTTTTTGAATCCGTTTTTTTATGTCTTATTGCAGGAGTCGCAGGAATTATCGTAGGATTTCTCACCTACGAAGGTGCTCTCTGGGGAGCATCTCAACTCAGCTCGAAAGTAACCTTTGAATGGATCATTGATGGATATGCAATTACTTTAGCCTTTGTCTCTATTCTCATGGTCGGTATTCTCAGCGGTCTTATTCCTGCTTATAAAGCAGAAAAACTACAAGTGATTGATGCGTTACGAAGTGAATAGCGCAGCGTTTCTTGTAAATTGACTTGAGACCGAATAGCCTAAATTTCAGTGATTTTAAATCCTCAATAAAATGGGAAAGGACACCTCATGAAAACCTCACTCACCGCTCTTTTGTTACTCAGCACTTCCGCTGCTTATAGCTCGCCGGATCTGCGTCTGATTGAACTTAGCCCTGGAAATCAATCTTGGATGACTCCTGAACAGATTCACTCTCTGATGAAAAAATCTCATAAAGAGGGACACTGCGGGGGGTTCATGGACGTCACTGATTATCAAGATGCACTTCCATTACATGGAGCTCTTCACCTCTTTAATAGTTTCCCTGAAAAACCAGCTCAACAAGACCTCGTCACTCCTCTTTTAAGCCTCGTCAATTCAACTTATCTTGAAGAAAACGTTGCAAAGCTATCCAGTTACAACAATCGATACTATCAATCAGAAACAGGTGTCGAAGCAGCTGAGTGGATTCGTGATCAATTTATTCGATATGCAGGAAATCGTCAGGACATTCATGTCGAATTATATAAACATCCTCGCTGGAAACAACCTTCAGTCGTTGCAACGATTGAAGGCCTAACCAATGAAATTGTTGTGATCGGAGGACACGAAGACTCAATTAACTCTCAAAGCTTTTTTCCATCTCCAAATGATCACGCTCCAGGAGCAGATGACAATGCCTCAGGAACTTCTACTATTTTAGAAATTTTTAGAGTCATTGCAGAATCAGGCTTTCAACCAAAAAGAACAATTCAATTCATGACTTACGCAGGTGAAGAAAAAGGACTGCTTGGAAGCCAAGAAATTGCAAATCAATACCAACGTGAAAATAAAAATGTGGTTGCAGCAATGCAATTTGACATGACTATGTATCCAGGCTCTAGTGGGGAGTTAACTTTTATCACAGACAATACCAATGCTTCTCTCACTACATTTACCAAAATGCTTGTTGACGAGTATGTAAAAGCACCTTGGAAAGATGGAAACTGTGGATATGCTTGTTCAGATCACGCCAGCTGGCATCGAGCAGGATATGCTTCTGTGTTTCCGTTTGAAGCTGCAACTCGAGAAATGAATCCAAACATTCACACCACTAAAGATCTCTCTTCAGAACTCGATTTTAATTTTGGATCTCACTTTGCAAAACTGGGTGTGGCTTTTGCGATAGAAATGGCTCAAGCTGGACTTTTTTGAAAAATAAGCTCTACATTACTAAAATGATTTAACGGAAAGAGTTGATTCACATTCACCTGTGAATCAACTCTTACTTTTTCTAAAATAGACTTTAAATCTTTTTCTAATAAAGCAACCGTAATCACATAACTCATCTCTTCTGGATGAGAAAGAAGAAGTCGACTATCACCTTCTTTAATTTTCCAAAACATAGCTAAATCAATTGAAGAACGCTCATCTTTTGCATTAAACAAAGAAGGATTCATCCGAATCTCCCGTTTTCCATTAAATAATTCATCGCATTCAGAGTCTAAAAAATCTAAAAATTCATCATGAACAAAAAAAACAACTTGAGTAATCTGTGTTTGCTCACTCTTGAACTGAACATTCATTTTAAAAGAAATGGGAACCTCCAAAAGCTAAACCGTTAAACCCTCGACTATCTAATGCCCAGGCGTAATCTATTCGTAACAAAAATCCAGGAAACTTCCTTGAAAAAAAACGCATTCCCAATCCTAAACTAGACATAGGATTTTGATCGAATTTAAAGAGCTGTAAAAATGAAGAAGCGGTATTTGCTAAATCTAAGAAGAAAACATGCTGTAATGTCAGCCAAAGGTGGTTAAAGCTATGAATTCGATACTCTACATTGGCCTGCCAAAAGTTGCTTCCTCTAATTCTACCATCAAGATACCCTCTGACTTCACTCAAACCACCTAAAAAAAACTGATGTTGAATTCGATTTCGAGAAATAGTGCCCAAGCTATATTGAAACCCTAAATTCATATCATCTCCAAAGCGAATGAAGGACTGATTTTGTAACTGAATTCGAGTGAAATCAAATTCTGATCCTAGAAGTGATACTGTTTGATCCACTCTAAGCTCTGTTAAAAACCCATGCTTTAAATAAGAATAAAAATCAATTCTTCCAAACTTAAGCGTTCCTCTTACAAAAAATAAACGTCCATTTCTAGGAAAAGTAAATCCGCTTGAATCAACTGAATCTTTTTGTGCTTCGGATAGAAGATCTTGAGAATACTGTTCATAATTCAAATAAATCCCCCCTCCAAAAGCAAATCGAGGTCTTATTTGCTTTTCTAAATAAGCAGAGAACTGAGAAATTTTTGAAGTAAATGCACCTTCATAAATATTATTTTCTTGATACAACGAGCGAATCCTTCTAGTCATTCTCAAATCTATATGAAGAAGTAAAAATTGATTTAAAAAACGAGGTTCTTTAAACCAAAGGGCGCCTGAGCTTGCCCCAGCAATATTGTCATACCATCCTCCCAGTGTTTGAAATTTTCCTAAAAAATTTTGATCCACCACTCCTAGTGTATATCGCCTTAAACGACTTCCCCCAGTCACCTGAATAATAGGGTTTAAAGTCCATACTTCCTGAACTTTAATCCTTAGCTCTGATCTTTGGTCATCTAAATTTTTCCATTCAAAATCGACATCAGAAAAAAGCCTGGTATTCACTACACGCTGATAGCTTTCTGAAACTTGTGACTGTTCAACTCGATCTCCAGGACTAAAAAGAAGTTCATTCAGTATGACTTCAGAATGTGTTCGCTCGTTTCCTTCAATAAGAATTGAAGAAACACGTTTCGGAAACTCCCCCGCATGAACTCCTAAAGAAAAAAAAAGAAAAAAAAGAACTTTATTCCACACGAATGGAGCCTTGTTCCACTGACAAAGAAAGTGGGATTCCTTTTGGATAGGAAGGAACCTTAGACTCCGAAGCTCCTTGAAGCGTATTCATTTGAATATCAAACTTTTGATCAGTATGTGTTTGAACTCTAATTTCTCCAGTCTTCACTGATATGGATGCATTCTGCTCCCATTCACTCAGCTGCACTTGTCCATGATCAAGACCTAACGCTAGAGGAATTCCTTTTGGAATTTCAAAATCACATAGACCATTCCCAAGCGAAGAAAGATCAAGAACCGCAGTGGATCCGATCTGTTGAATAGTTGCAGATGGAGAGACTTGAGTCACTTGACATTCACCTCTGAAAAGGTCTCCTGCACTTGAGCGTACATGAACAACGCCACTCGAGAGATTGATCTTGATCTGATTTGTCTCTTTCGGGTTTAAAATCTGAGAATACCGAACGACTTGCGATCCTTGGATAGTTTGAGAATTAAATTGGACATTGTCCCACTTCCAATGCCCTCCAAAAAGCGAAAGCGCCCCTGTCTGCTCATTCCATTCGTAAAGGGGAGTAAAACTCAAATACAAATAGCCCAACAAACCCCCGATCACTACAAATGCAATGAATTGAGGTTTTTTATACCAAACCGGTCCAACCGCTTTTTTTGAAACCCGAATTCCTAGTTCTAAGCAGATGGACTGCCCCCAATACTGAGGTGCCCCCAGAGCCGTAAATAACTCTCCTAAAAGTAAATTGGGATATTGATCGACATAAGATCTTAACCTTTGTTCTGCATGCTCAAGGACGCGTTTTTTTTCATCTGAAGATAAATGCTTTAAGGACAATTCAACTTCATAAAGGTATTTTTGTATTTGTGGATGCCAACTCATTCCTAAATTGTATCAATTTCCACGAGCAATGGCTGCATAGATTTTTGAACATTGATAAAAAAGAGGATGACTTTCCATTTTACGCTCAGAATCATCTTTCCATCGGCCTTGTTTTTTCCCCTCTTCAACCATTCCTTCAAGTGGAAGTTTTGCGAAAGAAACTTTGTTTTCATTTTTTTTCAGAAACACTTCTACTTCATTAAAAAATCCATCAAAAACTTTTTGTTCATGAGACTGAGTTTGATTAAAAGCCCGAGCTCCAGGAGTCCATCTCTTAATAAGAGTCACCAGGGCCTTAAAAACAGCCCCAGTACCTGCCACACCCACCATTCCTGGAACAATCCAAGTAACCAATCGAGCAAGATAATCTGGTTGAAAAAAGCCTGAATAAAGCCCAACTGTCAAAACCCCTAGACTTAACGTCACCGCAGTCATTTTCTTTAGACGTTTATTGAGTTTGGCTTTTGAGGCTCCTTTTTTTAAAGTACGTGCACCCATCTCATCTAACTCAGCAGACCGTTTCATCGCTTCTGGGCTATCTAATCGATCTAAGTATTGATCATAAAATTCACGATAGGCAGCAGAAACTTCAGGTATTCCAGGATTTCTCTGCTGATTCCTCTCTTTGGCAACGTTCATTTGATTCAAAAGAGTTAAGTCAAAAAAAGCAACATTTGATTCATATGTCTTAGACTCACCAAAACGAGATCGTACTTTCATTTCCTGCATGACATGAGTTTCAGCAACAGCTCGTTCTTGAACAAGTGCTAAAGCAACCAAATGCTCATAAAGGGAATCTGGACGAAATTTCGAAATATCTCTGCTCTTCCCAAAAGCATTTTCAAAATGAATATAATCTACCCCTACAGCTTCAATATCAAGTGCCTCGATTGGAGCACTGTTATCATCCCATGGAAGGTGGGGATTCTTTAATCTCCACTGATAAGAATAAAGTAAAGCTGCATAAACTTGCCCTAATCTTTTTAATTTTTTTTGTGTAGCTGCAAGAGTCGGTTGGGTTGGTCGAAGGGTTTCTACAAGAAACTGTATTCTTTTAGCTGACGCTTTTGCATACTGATTAGCTTCATCTTCAGAAAAGCCTAAGCTAAGCATGGTAATTCGAACAGATTCAATAAATTGGACCGCAAAAAAAGGATCATGCTTTGTTTTGACGATTAAACGCCCTCCGGTATTTGAAAAAAACTGAAAAACTCGGTACGGGAAGCTTCGCCCCCACTGCTTTAGTCGCGCCACTGTTCCCCATGGAGGAGGGGGTTGGTAATCAATGATTTCAACTTCATCACCACTCAGTTGAATTTCGTTTGATTCTGGAGTCTCACTCCAACCCAACGGAATTAAAGAGAAAAATATAAAAAGAATAGAAAATAAAACAGCAAATGAAGTTCTTCTCATGACGCGTAGCTTATATCACAGCTCATAAAACTGGGCAAATTTGTCAGAAACCCCTACTCCCTTAAAGAGGCTCAAGAGAATGTTACACGCGTTCCTTATTTCAATAAAAGAAGTACTCGGGCTGGGCGCTCTATCTCCACGAACACCCACAAGCATAAAAAGTATCTAATATTGCTCGTCTTTTCAGATTTTTTAAATCTTCAAATCACTCCGAGACTGAACTACTTTTTTAATCAGATTAAACTCAAGAGCTTCTTGAGCAGTCATCCAATAGTCTCTTTCTGTCGCTTTTGAAATTTCTTCAAGAGACTTTCCAGTCTCTTCTACGTAGAGCCGATTGATTTTCTCTTTTGTACGAAGGATATCTTTAGCATGAATCTCTAGCTCTGATGCAGACCCACGAATTCCTCCAGGAATCAGAGGTTGATGAATTAAAAATTTACTATTGGGAAAAGCCATTCGGTTTTCTTTTTTTCTTGGCGCAAGAGAAATAATTGAACCCATACTCGCAGCTAATCCAGCGACAACAGTAATTACTTCCGGCTCAATAAATCGAACGGTATCAAAAATTGAAAATCCAGAAGTAATTTCTCCTCCAGGAGAATTCACCATAATGACGATTGGAGCTTTTGCATCTTTCTTTTCAAGTGCAAAAAGTTCTCGATTCACTCGGTAAGCCATCTCTGAATTCACCCCACCATTCAAATGAATAATGCGGCTTTCAAACAAAGTTTCATCAATTGGATTATAAAATTTTGGAGTTTCCATTCCCCTATTATTCAGCGAATTTGAAGTTCTGTAAATGCGAAATCAAGAAAAACAAATCTTTAACTATCCATGTCGAAACTCAATAATATGAGTATAAGCAGGATGAATCTCCCAAGAAGCCCAACGGCGCTCTTCTAAAGGAAAAGGTTCAAAAAGTTTCCATGTTTGATGATCATTAATATAGAGAGTTTCTCTTTCTGTTGAATAGACGCGGCGTATAAAATCATCATAGGAAATAAACTTTTGAGAATCAATCGCTTCAATCTTTGGCTTCTGAGGAGCTGAAAATAAATCATGATAAGAAAACCAATGATTCTTTTTTAACAGAAGATCTTGAAAAGTCTTTATCCAATGAGGATGAATCTCTTTTTTAGACTCTGGATAAAGACTCTGGAGTTGTCCAAGAAAATTACAAAAAATCCAATCATAATCTGAATACTCTTCAAATAGATGGACTATCTGATAATCCATACTCTCATCTTCCAAATCAAAAAAGAAATCTCTTGAATTGTACGAAAAGAGCCCTAATTTTTTTTTCAAAAAAAAACGTGCAATCGGGTCTGGCTCAAGAACTTCTATTTTTTCCCACTGAGAAAGATACGAAAGAGGAAGAGAATATCCTGCATTTGGACCAATAAGTAAAAGAGCTTTTCCTGGAGATTTCCATGATTGAATTTCGGAATGAACCTGAGAAATAAACGGACTCCACAAGTTACGTTTATAACGAAATGCTCTTAAATGATAACTCAATCCACCTGTGGGAGAAAAAATCATTTCTTCATCTCCCAAAAGCTTCCAAAGGTTCGATACCAGAAAGTAGGATTTTTTATTTCTTCTTTTTTCGAAAAGTACTTCATGAAAAAAGCATGATTTGCTGGATTAAAAAAAATAACTCTTCCTTTTTCTGTTTTTAAATAATTTAAACCTTTTCTATTCTTCTCTTTCCAGATTCGGTCTGACAAATCCAAAATCACCCATCGATCTCTCTTTGTTTTTTCTCCAGAAATTGAATAATACTGACCTGCTGAAAGAACCTTATGAACTGGCCTAGCAGAAACTGTTTTTTTCCAGAGATAAGATAAAGTTTTATCAGAAGAGCTTAAAGTATCGATTTCTTTTTTATTTAAAAAATAAAAAGATTGAGAAGATGAAGTGTAATCAGAAAAAAGAGGAATAATTTTTTTCATTAAAAAAAAATTCTTAAACTCTTTTACAGAAGAAACCATCCATTCAGATAGATTTCTCTTTATTTCTTTTTTTGTCTTTTCACCTGGCTCATCGATATAACTGAGAACCTCTAGCCATTCAACACGATCTGTTTCCTTCCATGACTTTCTTGTTTTTTCTTTTTGACTCAAATCAAACAATTCTTTAAAAATTTTTTTCCTTAACCGTGAAGCAGATGGGTAAATTTTTGTATTAAACAAAATCTGATACAAAGATAATAAACGATTCCAATCGTGAGATTTCCTCCACTCTTTTACTTTTTTTGGAGAAATCCACGTTCTTGGAAGGTAGTAAGTTTTTACTTTTAAAAACCTTGCGTCATCTATTCCTTCTATATTTTCTTTATCTTCAAAAAACGACTTTCCATAAGACTGAAGACCTGACACTTCTTTTGCAATTTCCCAAAACAAAAAACTTTGTAAATCAGAAGAAAATAACTCAGAACTTAATCGTCCATTTGCATCAATAAATTCAATCACTCGATCTGGATTTAAAAAAACACGCTCTGGACCTAAAGCTCTTTCATTTAGCCAACGATTTATATCTTTTATTTTTTCATTTACAGGTATCTTATCAGAGAAATAATATTTTATTTGAGAAGATTCTTTAATTTCATTCTCTTGAATTAAACTCCATTCATAAACCGGTGTTTCTAAAGAGACTTTCCCAGAAACTGTTTCTTTTTCATTCTTCAAAAGTTTCCAATTAAACTCTTCTCCTTCAGTGACGTTCACAGAAATTAGATTTTTATTTTGATCAAATTCAATAGGTCTTTTTTTACCCAAAGAAAAGAATTCTGTTTTTTCATTTTTAGAATTTGAATCTTTGTTAATTTTAAATAAAATAGGATCACTTAAAAAAGCACTCTCTGGGTACTCTACTTCCTTTTCAAATCCTTTAAACTCATAATCAAAACTTCTACGCACTCTTCCAAATTTTTGATCAGAAGTATAACCTAAAAAATCAATTTCATAAGAACCTGTAGGAAAATAAAGCGGCACCTGAACAAACGCTCTTCCATAAGAGTCAAAATGGATGGAAGAATCAACGTAAAAAACTGAATTTTCTACTTTTGAAAAACTTAAATTTTTCCTCTTCCCTTCAATAAAAAATAGATCTTTATATAACGAACTAAAACTCCATGAGTACGGAATAAGGTGTTTAAACTCAAAAGGTAAACGCCTTTGTTCTCCTTGTTGTTTTCTCCGAACAACCAACTGTCCCTGAGTGGACGCTCCAGGAAGTCCCGTGCTCCGATCAAACGCTTTTAAACTCATCTCCAAAGCATTTTCTTTTTGTTTTAATTGCACTTGCAAAGAAAGTTCAGATTCCGTATTTTTTACGAAAATTCTATTTTTTCCAAAAAATGATCTCCCTTCCTCTGGAGAGGATAAAAAGTAAACATCAAAAAAGGGGCCATCAGATTCCTGAACTTCTTTGCTCCACGTAAGAGGGTTTTTAATCTCTTCTAAAAATAGATTACTGATTTTTGTTTGAACATAAACTGCCCATAACTTTCCTTTTTTAATCCAATTTCTCAATCCGAAATCAGAATTATTTCCGGCATTCACAGTTTGTATTTTCAAATTTGTTTCATTTAATTTCAAATAAGATAAACTACCAACAAAAACAGACCTTCTCTCTTCTGAGTCGATAAAATGAATTTCAAATAAATCAAATTTTTCTTCACCCAAATCACATTCATAAAAACCATCTTTTTCAATACTTCCATCACAAATTTCTTTTTTCTTAAAGTCTAGTTTTGAAACAGAATAGACTAAAATATCCAGCGCACTTGAAGTAAACTCCTCAAGCTTTAAAGGTTCTATTCTCATTTTTTTATTTTTTTTTGGAACAGAGACGAGATTCACCTGTGGATAAACACTTCCAGGATACAGTGTAACTGTATCTTCAAAAATAACTTCATTTGAATTTTCAGAGTTGTATTCAACTTGAATATCCATTTCCCAAGGATAAGGCACTTGAGGAAAGTCGGCCCACACTAACTCAACCTCCCCTTTTTCATTAGAATTAAAAGGGATGTCTTTCTCGATTATCTCAACTCCATTAAAATATGAAATTTTCGAATCAGAATCTATTTCCTGATTGAGTGGACTCAAACGAAAATGAAATATACCACTTGCGTTTTTTACTGGAGAGTAATTTCGATCTAGCAGAGTAAAAAAGTAGTTCAATTTATCAGATTGAAGCTGTTTCACTCTCCATTCCTTCGTCGAATACATTAAAAAATGACGTGAACCCGGACTAGGAAAAAAAATTGTTCCAAGACTTAACTCACCGAGCATTACTGTATAATTTCCACTCAAGAGTTTTTCTGGAATATTCCATTTTTTAGCTGAATGACCAAACCTCAAATTCCAGTGAATAGGAAAAGAATAGCGAGCTTTTGTTTGATCATGAACAAGCTGAACTTTATTAGGTAAGTTTCCAGCTATTTTTGAAAACTTTTTTTTATCAAACCAAAGATTAATAAAAAGACTTCGTTCTTCAAAATTTTTTAAAACTTCTGCCTGAAAACTATAAAAATTTCTCTGATCTAAATGATTTTCCTTGATTGAAAACACATGGTAAACGAAAGAGTTATTGATATATGAAACCAGTATTTTTTCATTCTTCTTAAAAGATAAAGCACACTTCTCTGGATACTTTACTCCGAATTCAAAAAAACCGATTCCTTTTTTATCTACAGGAAGACTGAGGTGTTTTCTTAAATTACAATCAAACAAAGCAGTATGAACACTCTTAGAATCTAAAACTGGATTTAACCAAAAAACACCTTCTTCTGGTCCAGAAAGAACTGCTAACGAAAGATCAGAAACATGAATGACTCCATATTTTTTTACTTTCCTCAGTCTCCACTCAAAAAAATAGACTCCCTCATCTTTAAACTGGACTATTTGCTTTTTGTCTAAAGAAAGGTCTTTTTTTTCTATTTTTTCTAAAATCCATTTTTTGGAATTAAATACACCTTTTTGGATTGACTCTATAAATTCAATTTTATCTATTATTTCATCAAAGTTTTTCTCGCCATCACTAAATTTTTTCAATCGAGAATTTAAAATAGCAAATGGATCACTCTTTTTTTTTCCTAAAAATTGAAAAATGTCTATTTGGCCTTCACTAAATAACGAACCAACATCCCAAGTCTCACCTTTTTTTAAACTCATATTTAAATCGTTTTTTTTCTCTAAACGTGAGTGTTCTTTTGTTTTAACATTCTTTTTTTTATCACTTTTTAGATGAAACGTTTTTTTAAAAAACTCAGTTTGAAACTCTGATTTCGATTTTTTCCAAACCGTATTTCTCCAACGAACTGTTACTTGATCATCAGAAGAAACTCTCATCACTTTCCAGTTATTTTTTGTTAGTTTAGAAAGATAGAAAGACTCGGATAGGTCTTTTTGTTCAGATTCAGATAAAAAGGTCCAGTCTTTTTTTTGTTCTGATTTTATAGACAACCTGTTTGCTATTTCAGTCACATTTATTTCTTTAGAAAACTGAAACCACAAAAAATTTCCTCGCTGTTGAACTTGTATCAACTGAGAATAAGGGACGTAGACCCACTCTAAAACTTGATCTTTATTCTTTAAAGCACATCGAGCCCCCTCCTGAAGAGAAGACTCTAATTTCAAATGATACCCGTCGTTTTCCCACTGACCTTCCCCGGCAACAGGACAATCCCAAGTCAATTTGTCTACAGAATCCTGAGAAAGGTAAAAAACAAGAGCCTTTGATCCGTCCCACTGATACGAATACGCCAATCCACTCCACAGACACCAAACCAAATAAAATAAAAAATGCATAGCGTTAAACTTTTCCACCCAGCAAAGGCTGCCCATTGGTTTTTCTATATGAATCACTCATCATTACAAGATAGGCGCTCGATGAAAAAAATAAAAGAAAAGCTCTTAAAAAAATGGTCAGAATCGATTCTTACCGAAGAAGACTTTAAACGTTTAAGCCAAGTCCCTATTCATCCAAATTCAGCAGGAATAGACCCTTGGGGATTAGACTTAGAAACGGTAAAGCCCACACTGGCAGCGATGAAATGGCTTTACACTCACTATTTCAGAGTTTCAACCACGGGTATCGAAAATGTTCCTCAAGGAAGAGTACTTCTCATCGCAAATCACAGCGGACAACTCCCCATCGACGGAATTCTCCTCGGACTCTCTCTACTCTTAGAAGGACACCCTCCCCGAATTGCTCGTAGCATGGTTGAACGCTGGGTTCCGAGCATTCCTTTCATTAGTGAACTCTTTACTCGAATTGGGCAAGTCATTGGTGATCCCAAAGTCTGCCAAGATCTTCTAAAAAACGAAGAAGCAGTCTTGGTGTTTCCCGAAGGTCTCCGAGGAATCGGAAAATCTTACTTTGAAAAGTATCAACTCAAACGCTTTGGAACAGGTTTTGTAAGACTTGCTTTAGAAACCCAAACTCCTATCGTTCCTGTTGGCCTCATTGGGTGCGAAGAGGCCTACCCCGCAATCTACAAATTAGAAAAAATCGGAAAATGGATAAATGCTCCCTACATTCCGATTACTCCGTTCTTCCCTTTCTTAGGTCCTCTGGGGCTTTTACCTCTCCCCACCAAAGTCACCATTCGATTTGGTCAACCTCTTTATTTTAAGGGAGACGCTGACATGAATGATCAAGAAGTAGACAAAAGAGTAGAACAAGTTCGAAGAGCCATACAAAAGGAACTTGAAATTGGACTCAAACATCGAGAGGATCACATCTTTACAAAAGCAGCAAAGGAAGAAAATCAATGACTCAAGATGGCCGTCCTGCCATTCTGATTACGGGTGCAGCTGGAGGACTTGCAAGTCTTCTCGTTGACTCTCTAAAAAATGAATATCGACTAGTCGGAGTTGACCCTAGGCCCATGCCTCAAGGAAGAAACTTCCCAGGCGAATTTCATCAAATCGAATACAACCATCGTAAAATGGCTGAGGTTTTTAGAAAAAACCATTTCAAAACCCTGCTTCACCTCGGACGCATTCGAACTTCACGACGGATGAGTACCCACAAACAGTTCCACCTCAATGTCATTGGAACAAGAAACCTTTTAGACTTAAGTCGACGCTACGGGTTAAAAAACTTAATTGTTTTTAGTACCTATCATGTTTACGGAGCTCATCAACTCAACCCCATTTATCTCACAGAAGATGAACCTCTAAGAGCAAGTCAAACGTTTCCAGAACTCATGGATGCAATCGAACTCGACCATGCAGCAACCACCTTCCTTTGGAGATATCGAGACATCCGAACCATGGTACTGCGGCCAGTCAATGTAATCGGCCCACGAATCAATAACACCATTTCAACTCTTCTCAGAGCAGAGTTTTGTCCCAAGCTCATGGGATACGACCCATTGATGCAGTTCATTCATGAAAAAGATATTTGCGGTGCACTTGAACTTTGTCTCAAAGGCGATAAAAGTGGAGTTTATAATATTGCAGGAGAAGGAACAGTTCCTTATGGAAGAGCCATTCAACTGGCTGAGTCCATTTCAATTCCAGTCCCAGCCCCAGTTGCCTACAGTTTAGTCGGAACCCTTTCTAAACTTAAACTTGCTTTTCCAAAACACCTTGTGAATTATTTTAAATATCCTACGGTAGTATCTGACGCAGCATTTAAGAATGATTTTCAATATTCACCATCAGTGTCGACAGTCGAAGCATTACGAAGTATAAAGACGAAATAACCGCTGAGTACTAAATTCGATGATCAAAAAATTAACTGTTTTTTTTCTTTATTTTTTTTCTTTTGTTTTAATTCGACAGGAAATTGTTTCTCACTCGGGCCTTTCTTTTAAGCGAGCGTGGGAACTCCAACTCTACATGGGATGGATGGAAGATTTTTTTGTCTCTGCAATTCCCTTTCTTTTTTCTCAGTTTCTTTTTCTTCTTTTGAGAATTCCACGAATCTGGACCTTTTCTGTTCTTTCAACAGTTCTTTGGCTAGGTAATTTATCCCATGTCCTTTACTATAAATTCTTTAATCAACCGCTAGACTGGTGGGTAGTCACGCATCACTTTAAGGATGTAACCGTTGTCGGGGACTCAGCTGGTACTTTAGGTGTTTCGTTTTGGATTTTAGGAAGCTTTCTAACATTAGTGGTGACCTTGACCCTTTTTCCTAGAAGCTATCCTCTGATTACTCCCTACCCTTTATTACGAAGAGTCCGATCGTTTTTCATTACGAGCGTTCTTCTAGCGTTCATACTTTCTGTAAAACAAAGCCCCGTTTGGTTTCACTGGAAAAATGTAGGTGGAGAACATTTAGGTTCCGTTTTTAACAGTCAAATCTTTACTCACTGGTGGTTTACTTGGAGTGAGGAAAAACCAAAAAACAAACGTCACCTTAAAATTCCACTCAATGCTCTACCTCAAATACTCACCTCTGAATCAAACAACCCAGATTTCCCTCTCTTTCATTCGATAAGCACTTCAAAAACTCACACCAAGAAACTAAGAGACGCTCTCGGCTTTAAAGAAGAAGAAAAAATTAATGTGATCTACCTTTTTCTTGAGTCCGTTCGCTCTTTTGAAATCGCTCATCCTAAACTGGGAACGATTATTTGGCCCAAATTAAATAAGATTCTTAAAACCAAAGCGATTTCATTTTCCCAAGCTTACTCCTCCTCAATTGATGCAGGACAAACGGTTCGAGGACAGTTTTCTGTAGAATGTAGTTTTTATCCTCACTTTTTAGGTGCTGCAGTTTACCTCTCTCATCCATTTTTAAAAATAACATGCCTTCCTGAGATTCTTAAAAAAAACGGTTTTCAGACCTTTTGGATGAATTCATTTAAAAAGAATTTTCATAACAAAGCAACTTTTGAGTCTCTTCATGGAATTGATTTCTTTTTCGATGAAATGTATTTCAAAGAAGAAAAAAAAATCACTCAAAAGATTGGGAACTGGGGAATCGCAGATCATCTTTTTTTCAAAGAAGTCCTCAGTACTCTAGAAAATCTAGAACAAAAAGAAAAACCCTTTTATGCAAATATTCTCTCAATATCGACTCATCACCCTTTTTCAGTCGTACCTGAAGGTCCTCTTCCAGATTCCCTTTTAAAAGCCACAGAAGACACTCCTGAATATCAGGGATATCTCTCTCGGCTTAAATATCTAGACGATAGTGTAGATCAATTTTTCACTGATTTTTTTGAAAGAAAAATCAGTGAAAATACGGTCGTCGTACTTATGGGAGATCATAGTACCTTCGTAAAACCACATCTTCCTCTGAATAAAATTCAGCAAAAAGAAATGGAATTTAGAATTCCTGTCGCTCTCATTTCAAAAAAAATTAAAAGACCACAGCAAATTAAATCCCCTATTCACCAAATTGATATTGCTCCACTGACTCTTTCTCTTCTGGGAATTGAAGCTGAAACAAGTTGGTTAGGTCGAGATCCTATTTTTTATAAACAAGGAAGCCCTTGGATCTATACAAAAGGAAATTCTCTTTTTTTCAGAGACTCAGAAGCCGCATGCTATCACTGGAGTGACAATGATCAGGAATGTATTCATAGCCACTCTGACCCTTTATGGGCAACACGGGTAAAAAGATTACCTGCACAACCTGAGAAACTTGAATTTTATGAAATGATTACAAAAGAAGTATCTAGTGTCATAGAAAACGACCAAATAGAAAAGCGCTAATAAGAAAACTCTTTAGCACCCCAAAGTTTTAATAGAGCAATGGTCTCTTGATCTCCAGACTTCATTGCATCTGTCATTGCTGTTTTTCCTCGAACGTCTTTTAAATTAATTTTTGCACCATATTGAATCAGTGTCCGAACTACATTTCGATGAGAACGTGTGGCTGCCCACATCAATGGCGTTTTACCCGAGTTATTTTTTGAATTAACCTGAGCCCCATGCCGAATAAGAAACTCAACAACACTCTGATGGCCATTCATCGCTGCCAGAGACAAAGGCGTCTCACCTGCACGATCTTTTATTTTTAACTGAACTCCCTTTTTAAAAAAATACTCTAGAATAGGAAGATACCCTCTTGAAACAACCATACTTAAAGGAGACATCCCCATTTTATTTATAAAGTTGATCTGTGCTCCCTTTTGAACAAGCGTTTTTACTTGTTCTAAATCCCCACTTCGAACAGCATACATTAAAGCTGTTTCTCCATACGGATCCCTTGCATTGATATTTGCTCCTTTTTTTAATAAATAAAACAGAGTCTCATGATCTTCTCGAGCGGCAGCTTCTAACAATGCATTGAATCCCTTTTTATTTTTTTGATCCACAGAAATTCCATAATCAACTAGAATACTGATCATTTCTAAATTTGAATTTCTTCCGGCAATCATAATAAGAGGATCTCTATTTTGTTGAGCGATTCGAATTGATGCTTTTTTCTGTAATAAAATTCGAGCAATTTTAGGATTATTGTTTTCCACAGCATAAGTCAGTGCAGAAGCCCCAGTTGAATCAACCAAGTTAATCGAGGCTTTTGCGGCAATCAATCTTTCAGCAATATGAAGATGCCCATGCTCAGAGGCTTTCATTAACGCGGTCTGTTCTTTTTCGTTCACTCGATCGACTCGAGTTCCCATTTCCAATAACATTCCGATACACGCATCGAAACCTGCTTCAGTCCACCACACAATATCTGAACCAATGGGACAAGGTCCCTTCTGATAAAGATAATCAGAGGGTGTCTTTGCATGAGACACGGATATGAAAACAGTGAGCAAAAACAATCGTTTCATCACCTCTCTTATCGACGAAGAAAGGATGAGACTGAACAGGAAATGTTTTCCTATTTAAAGTGTCAAAAAAAAGGCGATCCGAAGATCGCCTTTAAAAAAAATAAATAAAAATTCACTTACGCTTTGAAATTGGAAGCAACAAAATCCCAATTCACTAGATTCCAAAATGCATCCAAATATTGAGGTCGAGCATTCCGGTAATCAATGTAATAAGCATGCTCCCAAACATCACAAGTCATCAAAGCAGTATCTGAGGTTGTTAAAGGTGTTGCAGCATTACTTGTACTTTTAATTTCAAGAGCTCCACTCGAAGTTTTCACTAACCAAGCCCACCCTGACCCAAAAGTCGTAGCAGCAACTTGAGTAAACTTTTCTTTGAAGGCTTCAAATGAACCGAACGTTTCATTGATTGCATCTGCAAGCTCTCCAGAAGGCTCCCCTCCTCCTTGTGGAGACAAAGTATTCCAATAAAAAGTATGATTCCATACCTGAGCAGCATTATTAAACATTCCACCTTCAGAAGTCTTTACAATGTCTTCTAATGTTTTATTTGCAAAATCGGTTCCTTCAATCAATCCATTGAGCTTAGTCACATATGCATTGTGATGCTTTCCGTAATGGAACTCGAGGGTTTCTTTTGAAATATGAGGCGCAAGTGCGTCCATTGGATACGGTAATTCTGGTAATGTAATTGCCATTTTCTTTCTCCTTTTTACATCATTGCTTTGTGTGGAAGGCTTTCATTTCTTCCCGCAGGGGTCACCACCACAAAATCTAACTTTCTTTGCATTTCCTTAATGGTGGCAGCTCCTCCATAAGTAAGTCCAGATCGAAGCCCCCCAACGATATCTGCGATAACAGCTTCTTCATCATCTCTTGCATCGATAAAGACTGAAACGCCTTCAGCAGTCTTCCATTCAGGCATCCCACCCATAAAATCTTCTTGGGCTTCTCGGCTAGCCATTCCACGATATTCTTTTACTTTCTTTCCACCATTGTCGAGGATGGGTCCCGGTGTCGGGGTGGTTCCAGAAAGCATACTACCGACCATAACAAAGTCAGCCCCAAATGCCAATGCTTTGACAATATCACCAGGAGTTCGAATTCCTCCATCTGCAATAATGGAACGATCTACTCGAGCACATTCTTGAATAGAAGTCAGATTAGGCACGCCAAATCCGGTTTTAATTCGAGTGCTACAAACAGAGCCCCCTCCAATCCCAACTTTAATAAGATCTGCACCACAACTCGCAAGATAATCAGCTCCTGCATAAGTTGCAACATTCCCTGCCATCAAACAACGATCTCCCAAAATCTCTCTTAATCTTTTAATTGTAGAACCAATGTATTTTGCATGTGCATGAGCAACATCAAGACAGTAATAGTCTGCACCTGCATCACGAAGAGCTGCTGCTCTTTCCATCTCAGCTTCAGACACTCCAACTGAAACAAACGTCTTGGTTGGGCATTTTTTAAATTCTTCAATATTATCTTCAATACTCATAAAACGATGAAGAGTACCCATTCCTCCTTTTTCAGAAATAAATTTCGCCATCTGATGCTCCGTCACCGTATCCATATTTGAAGTAAAAACGGGTAAATCTAAGGTTAATTTACCTGTGCGATCAGTCATGGATACATCAACAAGACGGCGCGATGCATAATGATTGTACGAAGGAACTAAAAGAACATCATCAAAAGTAATTGAGGTTTTATACATAGGTTCCAAATAGCTCAATCCGAGCTCTAAAACCACTGAAAATAACCCTTATTTAAAAATTCAACCCTAAAACTGATTGCTTACTGAGCGAATTGATCTACCATGGAGAGAGAGGGGAACATAGATGCTCATATTAAAAAAGATCAAACATCTTGGAATCATCTTGTGCTTGTGGGGTGGAACACTACAAGCCGGCTCACTAGGAGCTGGTGTTGGGATGGCCACTCCTATGACATATTATTATAATAGTTTTACTCAAAGCCTGACTTTTAATGCGCAATACTGGCAACAATTTAGTTTTCTTCCTCCTTCACTAAGTCTTCACGCGTCAATTCTATACACTCCCCTTGCCACTCGTTTAAGTACAAACATGAGCATTCATCAAATCTACGGACTCGTAGGGGTTGAAGCAAAGCCTCTTATCAAATTTCCTCTCGTTCCTTTTGCTTCATTAGATTTTGGAGGACTCATGAGTGTATCTACCTTCAACGATGGAACAAACTCGGTCTTAAATTTTGGAGGAAATTTTGCACTGCAATTTCGATCTGGAATCTCTTATCGAATTTGGTCACGCTTAAGTGCAATGATTGAAATTCCAATTCTCTATGTGTTTCATAACCCTTCGTATCTAGCTTTAAATACACAACTGTCTTTCCGGTGGGACTTTTAATATGAAAAAACTAAAATTCACTCTCGTCATTGTTTCTTTAATTACTCTCGGAGGATGCGGGGGAGACAATCCTCTTGATCTACTCGGAAGCCCTGAAAACATTCCAACAACACTTACACTTCCATTTTCAAGTGGTTTTTTTGGTACAGCAACCGTAAGCAGTGCTTACACGTCTTCTTCTCCGTTCGTGACTTTCCTTGTTCCTACCGGCGCAAATATCATCGCACCTACAGATGGAGTGATTACAAGTATCTCAGGAGCGATTGGAAATATTTCAATTTCAATGCTTCATGGAGGGGGACGACTTTCTTCAACTGTTGGTGGAATTTATTCCTCTCAAGTTCGTGTCGGTAGTAGTGTCGTCAAAAACCAAGTGATTGGAGCAATTTCAGGAACAACTGCAATTACTCTTTCTCTTGCTCTTGATGGAGTCAGTGTTTGTCCTATCTCATTTTTGGATAACACTTCCAAGCAGGCTGCATCGGCTTATACATTTATGTGCCTCTGATCTTAATGCCCCAAATGAACAGAAACCGCCCAGCGGAGTGATTTTCTGTCTCCTTTGGCGATTCGAATCATTTGAAAAAATTTCTTTTTAAAAACGAAGATCGAAATCAACACCCCAATCCCAAGCCCTTCTAAAAGACCCAGCCCCAAAATTCCAACGGTTGTACCCAACCAAACAGCTGCAATCGTTGGCTTTTTTCGAAGCAATGAAAACAGAATCTCAAAGCGAACAATTTTAAAGCCAGTCACAATTAAAATAGCAGCAAGTACAGTCGTAGGAATCAAATCTAAAAGCCATGGAACTAAACTTACAAAAGATAAAATCCATAGACCTTGAAGAACTCCTGATTGCCAAGACCTTGCTCCTGCCTGAACATTCGCTGCACTTCGAATAATGACTCCAGTAATAGGAAACCCTCCTAAGACTCCACAGATCATATTCCCAAATCCATGTGCCTTTAAGATTGTGTCAAGACGAGAGGGTTCAACATCATCATCTTCATTTCTCTTTTTTCTTAGAATATCGACAGCTCGAGCCGTTAACAAAGACTCTGAACAACCAATGATACTAAAGGCAAAAGCAAGTCCCAAAACCTCTAAAAAGTGATTCGGTCTCCAGTCAGGAACTCGAAGTAACGACTCTTTCATATAGAGAATTAAAGGCTGAACATCAAGTCGTTCTGTCACCCAAAATTGACTAATCGCTGTCACCAAAATCACAGCAGCTAAACTTCCTGGGATCCATTTTTGAAATTTCTTTTCCCATAAAATTTCAATAAAAATAGCGAGGCCTCCTAAAACTGCACCAACCGAAAGAGAAACGACTTGAGGGAGCTCAATTAACGCTTGAAACGGAGAGGACGGAGGAACTCCTCCAAAAAGAACATGAAGCTGGCTAAAAGCGATAATTAATCCAATTGCAGATAACATTCCTTTTAAAACAAGCGGTGAAACTAACTTAAAAACCCAGCCTACTCGTAAAGAACCAAGGATAACCTGAAAAATTCCTCCAATAACCAACATAATTGCAAGTCCGTCACTTCCAGAACGTGAAATCACTTCGTAAGTAATTAAAATTAAACTCGCTGATGGACCAGAAATCATTAATGTTCCACCAGAGAATATCCCTACGAAAATCCCCCCCACAATAGCTGAAACTAGTCCTGCAGCAGGAGATGCACCTGCGGCCATACCAATACCGATAGAAATCGGTATTCCAATTACAAGAAGAACAAAACTTGCGAGGAAGTCTTCTTTGTTAAAAAGGTTTTTCATTGAGACCCCTCTCGTCAGTTGAGTCTCAATGATACCTATAAGCTTGTTTAAATCAAAATTTTTGAATCAAATAAACTATTTGATTTGATAATTTTCAGGAATGTCTTTTTTATGAATAAAAAATATTCGAGCACCTACGGGAACCTGACGATAATCTTCAGGAGGATATACTTCCTGTGTATAAATATTCCCTACCCATTTCTCGGGTAGGCGATCCATAACCTCTCGTCTCCAATCATAAGGAAGTTCGAGTTTCGGATCACCATAGATCCCTTTTTTATTTTGTATGTTATTTTTAGTAATGCGTCCAAAAGACTTACAATACTTTATGTTTGGATAAATACAATAATTGACGGCAAGAGAAGCCTTGAGCATCTCTCTATTCATATTTTTTCGACTTTTCCAAACATATCCAAGCATTCGGCCATAGCGATCACACGCTTCATCTGAAAGTTCTACAGTGACTGCATCCCCTTCTTTTAAAAGCCCTTGAAGATGCTGATAAGCTCGCTCTCCCCAAACGCCCTGAGATCGACCGTAATATTTCGTTTCTGGTGTATCAATGGACAACATTCGAATTGAATACATGCCAAATGAGGTTTCGACCCTCACTGTATCCCCATCAACGACCTTTACAACCTTCGCTTTGACTTTTTTCTGACCAGCCCAATCTGATTTTTCACAGCGACTGGTACCCATTAATTGATGCTCAAAAGGTGTTTGTGAAAAAACACTTTTTGTAACAAACAAAAGAATAAAAACAGACCACTTACTGAGTTCCCATGGAGTCATGGATATCCCTTTCAAAGATGAAAAGCGTCCTTGCTTTAATGACAAACAACTTTTGTTCTGAAAACTGTAACTAAATTTAAACAAGATTCAATCCCTTTTAAAAAAAAAACAATTTTCTAACAAAACAAAACACAATAAATAAAAGGCAGGACACCGACATTGAATGAATCATAAAATAAAGACCCCATCTCACCTTAAAATGACTCTTTGTGTAATTTAAATTTTGAACTTCAAATTGATTTTCCTTCTAAAGAAAGAAGACTAGAAATTCATTCGACACAGCAAAAAGAAAGAGGTAAAAAAGTGAGAATTAAAACAATCGTTTGATCGATCTTTTGAGGTTATTCAATGCCAGATATAAAATATGTAGTTTTACCATTTTTTTTATTTTACACGAGTGCCTATGGTGCTCTCCCTAAAAATATTCAGGCTTTTATGGATCTCCTTCCCAACAATACATTAGACCTAGATGTCGTTATTGGAAAATCTATGGAAACCTCTGACGAATTTAGAGCAGTCGCAGCAGAAAAAATTCGCCCTCAATCAAATTATTATCAATCGATCATCTCTCAAGAACCTCTGATTCAAATTTCAGCCAGCCGAGCAGTGAGTCGTAATGAACAACTCAGTCCCTTTGCTCCGAACCGATTCCAAACAAATACAGTGTCTCTTGGAATTGCAAAGAAATTTTTTACTGGAACTCTTTTATCTGCAGAAATATCGCATAACTTTACCGAATATGAGTTTCTTTCCCCTGGAATTACTTCACCACTTCAAGGTTTTGAAACAAAAGCAACACTCACCCTCTCTCAAAGTTTGTGGAAAGACTTTTTTGGTTATCAGACACGAAAACAAGAAGAAGCAGGAGAAAAATTAACCTTAGCAAGTGATGCGATTGCCAATCAGGGAATTGAAAACTGGATGATCTCACTGACTCAGCTTTTTTACCAAGCTTGGTTTTTTCAAAAACAAACAGAAGCAGCAAAAGCAAATGTCGATCGAAGAAAAAAACTTTTAGAAATCACAAAACTGAAAGCAAAACGTGGAACTGCAGAAAAGCCAGATGTTTTACAAGTGGAAAGTGCACTCCTGAATTCACAAATCCAATACCAAGAAGCAAAGAACAACCTTGGACAACTCTGGAGAAAATTAGTCACCTCACTGAAACTCCCAAAAGCGTGGTTAGATCTAGACGCAACTCAAATACCTATGTCCCCAGATCAACCTGAATCAAGCGCACTTACTCTTTGCCAAGGACCTATGCCTGAAACCAATGCAGTAGTGGATCAATACAAAGCTCAATCTGAAGCCGCTCGTTTAAAAATGGAGATTGCAAAAAACTCATTTGCTCCAGATATAAAACTCACTGGAAGCATAGACTCAAATGGGATTGATCGAAGCTCAGCAAGCCCAACATGGAACGAAAGCTTTACGGGTAAAAACCCTGCATGGAGCATCGGAATCACTGCTCAAATTCCACTGGGCTTTTATGCCGAAAAAGCGCAAATCATCACTGCAACTGCAGACTATGAACGTTCAGATGCGCTGGCAAGCTATGAAAAAGGAAACTTACGTGTCCTTTGGGTGAATGCGTGCGCTGACTTAATTCGATGGAAGCAAGTATATAACAACACGACCGTCATTGAAAAAAAGCAAGAGATCCGAGAAAGACTTGAATCCAAACGTTTTAGATTAGGGCGAATTCCAATCATCAACATCATTCAAGCAGGTGATGACTTTACTCAAGCTCAAGTTGCAAAACGACAAACCCAAATGAACTACAAAATGGCGAGTTGGAAAGTAAAACAGCTCGCAAATCAAATTCCTGTCTATTTAAAAAGCTTAGAAAAAAAATTTAATATGAGTCAAAACGCTCGATAAAAAA
Organism: Pseudobdellovibrionaceae bacterium; assembly: GCA_002722705.1. GTDB lineage: Bacteria > Bdellovibrionota > UBA1018 > UBA1018 > UBA6935 > UBA6935. The sequence goes on from PBMP01000075.1 coordinate 75,948, forward strand.
GGAAACCCGATATGAATCGTTTGATTGATTTTTTTGCTAAAAAAGGTGTGTTCGCAGATTTACTCACTGCAGCAGTTATTCTCGTTGGGATTTTTTCAATGATGATGATCCAAAGAGAAGTCTTTCCTAATGTAAATTTTGACGTGGTCACCATTAATACTATTTTCCCAGGAGCATCCGCAGAGGAAGTTGAGAAGTTGATTACTAATCCGCTTGAACAAGACCTTAAAGAAGTGGACGGGATTAAACGAATGACTTCAATTTCTCGAGAAGGAAGAAGCTCTATTACAATAAAACTCGACCCTGATGAAACTACCCAAACAGAAGGGGAAGCAGACATTCAAGACGTCGTAGATCGATTCACCGACCTTCCCGATGGCGCAGAAGACCCAATCGTCCTTGCGATGGAATCAAAAAACCAACCCATCGTTGAAGTAGCTATTAGCGGGGACTTTACTCCGATGGAACTCCGAAAAGAAGCTGATAAAATAGAAAGTGAATTGGAAAGACTTCCAGGAGTTGCTCGAATAATCAAAAATGGTTACCGAGACCTTGAGATTCGAGTTGAAGCTGACCCTAAAAAGCTATCAACGTATCAACTTTCACTCGATGATGTTGTTGGAGCACTTGCTGCCCAAAATCTATCTATTCCTGGAGGAGTAGTAGAATCAAACTCTCAAGGAAAAACAACTGAAAGCATTGTGCGAACAATCGGAGAATTTGAAACGACTGCTGATGTTGAAAAAACAGTCGTTAGAGCCAATGACATTGGACAATCTACTCAAATTAAGGACATCGCACGTACCTCACTGCAATTAGAAAAACCTGAGGTTTATTTAAGAACAAATGGCTCTCCATCCATCAGCTTAACCGTTTTAAAAAAAGAAAAAGCAGATGCAATTTCGATAGTTGATGAAGTAAAGAAAAAAATGAAAGAACTTGAACCTACGATTTCAAAAGGACTGAAATACGAATTTATTAACGACAACTCCTTTTTTATTCGAAGAAGACTTAAAATTCTTTCAAATAACTTACTTGTTGGGCTCATTCTTGTACTCGTTGTACTTTCTCTTATTCTTCCATTCCGAGTTGCTCTTCTGGTTGCAGTAGGAATCCCATTTGCTTTTTTGGGTACGATGATTCTTTTTTATAACAATGGAATCAGCTTAAATATGATTTCTTTGATGGGCCTTATTATTGTCGTTGGAATGCTTGTCGATGATGCAATTGTCGTTATGGAAAATGCGGTGAGACTGATGGAAGAAGGGTACTCTCCTATGGATGCTGCAATTTTGGGAACTCAACAAGTTTGGAAACCTGTAACGGCCTCTGTTCTCACCACAGTACTTGCATTTGCACCGATGCTCATTATGACTGGGATTATGGGAAAATTCATTATGTACCTTCCCCTCGGAGTCATTCTAGCCCTACTCATCAGCTTAATAGAAGTCTACTTTGTTCTTCCCCATCATATTTCTTCATGGATTACTTTTAAAAAACGGACAAAAGAAGATTCAAAGACGATTATGGGAAGAATTCTTACCACTACCGAGACATTCTGGGAAAACAAGATCGTTCCCACTTATGAGCGTTATCTTGCATTTGCAATTAGACGACGCTACCTCATTGGAGGCGGAGCATTTGCACTTTTTATTGGAACATTAGTAATGGCGGGGTCTCTCATGAGGTTTGTTTTGTTTCCTCCTGATGGAATTGAAATTTTCTTTATTCGAACCCAATCTCCTCCTGGAACAGGTATCGATATCACCGAGCAAAGAATTCATGAAATTGAAGATGTCGTATTTCGCCTCCCAAAAGAAGAACTAGATAACTTCACCACACAAGTTGGACTCATTCGACAAGACAGCTTTGATCCAAATGTAAAAAGAGGAGGAGAATATGCGCAGATTGTGGTCTATCTCACCCCAGAATCAAATCGTACCCGTACTGCAAAAGAGATTATTGAAGACCTCCGAGTCAAAATAGGAACTCCTCCCGGATTCACTCGAATTACTTTTGATAGAGTAAACCCAGGACCTCCGGTCGGCAAACCCATCAGTGTCGGAATCAAAGGCAAAGACTACCGAGTCATTATGCCAGCCGTTGAGGACCTCAAGAAAGTAATATCAAAACTGAAAGGGGTTTCTGACGTCAATGACACTTATGTTCAAGGAAAAAATGAATATCGAATTATGGTTAATTCTGCTGAAGCAGCTGCAGCGGGACTTAATGTCAGTTCTATAGGAAATACCGTACGAGCAGCGTATGAAGGTATTATTGCAACTACAATCAGAAAACTAGACGAAGAAATTGATGTACGAGTTTCTCTTCCTAAAGAAGCAAGATCGAGTGCAAAAGCTCTTCATTCGATTAAAATACCAAACCGCTTAGGAAACCTTGTTCCGCTCTCTCAAATTTCAAAAATAGAACAAGCAACAGGTGTTTCTCTTTACCAACATGAAGAAAATACTCGCCAAGTGAGAATCGAAGCAGACGTAGATGTCAATGTCACCTCAGCAGTTGAAAGCATGAATTCTATCCGAAAAATGAAAACAGATTTTGAAAAAAATCACCCTGGAGTGACGATGAACTTTGGAGGGGGTGAAGAAGAGGATACCCAGGAAAGCATGCAATCTCTCGGAAGAGCATTTCTTCTTGCTGCGATGGGGATTTTCTTAATATTGGTTGCAACCTTTAATCAAATTTTTCAACCAATCCTTATTTTATTAACGATTCCGTTAGGAATCATGAGTGTGATCTGGACATTTTTTGTACACGGACTCCCCTTAAGTTTTATGGGAATGCTTGGAACTATTGCTCTTGGAGGAGTGATTGTAAATAATGCGATTGTCTTCATGGACTTCGTAAACTCCAATAGAGAGGCTGGTAAAGACCGTTTTGAAAGCATTCGAATGGCTGCAAGTCAAAGAATTCGACCTATTTTTCTAACAACAATGACTACCGTTTGTGGTCTTCTCCCTACTGCCTATGGAATTGGCGGAAAAGACCCATTTGTTGTTCCGGTTGCACTCTCTTTAGGATGGGGAATGTTTTTTGGATCAATCCTCACACTTTTTGTTTTTCCGGCAGCACTTTCAATAATGGACGATTTAGTGGAATGGACAAAAAGTAAGTTTCAGAAAAACAAAAGGGAGGAGTCTCTGTAGAGAAACTCCTCCCTTTTAAAATAATAAAATTTTTTAAATTTACTTTCTACCGGCTCTTTTTTGAGACTCTTGAAGCATTCTCATGGCTTGACTCAGCTGGGATTGATTCACCCCTGCTTTGCCTCCTCCCATGCCACCCATTGCAGCAAAAGGGTTAGCCCCTGCACCACCGGCGCCACCCATCATCTTTTGTAAGTTTCCAATGGCTTCATTCATATTTTTTGCTCCAGGAAACGCCATTTTCAGCATCTGCTCACTGACTTTCTTTAGCTTTATAAAAATAAAAATATTCACACCCGTAAGTAAACCTACGAAAACCCAACTCACAATTGTCCAAGTACTCATATCTAAAAATATCTCCATGCACAGGAGATACTGAGATTTTGATTCAGAGTCAATCAAAACCCAAAAACAGCCTTAGATGATCAAGTTTTTAAACAACAGAACACTACCCTTTTCTGACTCTCTTTAAACTCGACTATAACAAATAAAAAAAATCAACCTCTCCCATCCTCTGAAGGCCAAATTAAAGGACGAGGTAATATTTTGGGATCAATTTTGAAATACTTCTCAAAACATTTTTCACAGAAACGTTCGGGGACCGGAAGCGCGTCAAAACTCTTTTTCTTCTCTCCTGCATAATAAAAGGGAGTCAAGCTCCAAGAAACCCATTGTCTCACCCATTCTTTTTCAGACAAAGGAACTTCATCCATCGGAAATTGAATTTCTAAACGCATTCCGGCTCCCGGAAAACGAATCCCCATCCATTTTTTTTCATCAAGATCAATCGAAGTGGCATAACAGGCTTTTCCTTTTTCTTCTTGAACTAAAAAGAAAAACTCTCGTGCGACTAAAACTTTGGAAAGATTTTTTTTCAAACAATCAGGGGTCTCCTCATCTTCCAAACCCTCAAGTTCAAAGTAAGGAGTCTGTTCAAGTTTGAGTCGATAAATATAAGAGTATTTCTCCTTTTTCTTTACCGCAGATTCATGAAGTCCTTTAAGGCACTTTGCTGCTTGAACTACGTTGATGGTCTCTTTGATTAAATCAAAAGGATCGACACAGTCCATCTGATCACTCTGTGTGGTTCGAGTATGATAATCCACACCTCCTGGTCCCGCATCAGGAGTAGCTCGATCCCAAAGAGGACGCCTTATCTTTAAAGGAGAAGCGATGATCACCTCAAAGCTTTTTTTATTTATCGGAGCGCTTGAGCACCCCCCCAATAAGCAACAGATCAAAAGCCATCTAAAGTTCATTCATTGAATTTAACATGATTTCTCTTACCTGTTGAAGTAATGAATCTGCATCTTTTGAAGTAAGCCCGGTTGTTGGGATGGGTTGAAGTTGTTTAATTTTTATTTTTCCGGATTTCAAAATGAAGTTTTTTGAAGAAAAAAGATGAGTGGTACGAGATGAAACCCAAGGAACAACTGGAATTCCTGCGTCAATGGCCAAATGAAAAGCTCCTTTTTTGAAAGGAAGAAGTGGCTTCTCAGAGGTATTTCGAGTTCCTTCTGGAAAAATCCAAACGGATTTTTTTTCTTTTCTCACTTGAGCTGCAACTGATTTTAATGCACCGACGGATTTCATTTGGTTTTTTCGGTCTAAAAATAAATTTCCCCCCATCCAAAAAAACCATCCAAAAAAGGGAATCCAACGAATTTCTTTTTTTCCAATACAAACCATATTTTGAGGGTATATCTTTGCATAAACAACCACATCCAAGGCGGATTGATGATTCGCGACCAATACATAGGATTCCGGAAGTTTTTGATCAAAACCTTCGAGTTCAAGTTCTAAACCCAAGATTTTTTGAGAAACAGAGCCAAACAGATATGCCCCAAAAGCATTAAAATCGACCGAAAATAAAAAAAGAAAAGGATAAATGAATATTGAAAACGCACAACAAAAACAAAGCCAAAAAAGAACAAATAAAAGTCGAATCACAGAGAGAATGATCATTTTCTTTTCTTTTGTTGAGACCAATAGGCCTGAAGATACTTACTTGAAATGGATCGTTTCATTTTTTTTGCCATCTTTAAGCTGGTTTCACATAAGCGTTCCAAATGAACTCCCGTCTTAATTCCCATTCCTTCAAAAAGATAAATCAAATCTTCAGTCGCTAAATTTCCTGTTGCTCCTGGAGCAAAAGGACAACCACCAAGTCCTCCTGCCGAACTATCAAAAACCCTCACTCCCATTTGATAAGAAAACAGTGCATTTGCAAGTGCAGTTCCTCTAGTATCATGAAAGTGAACAGCTAATTGATCTAAATAACCTTTCTGTTCCGCTTTTTTGAGAACTGCTTCCACTTCTCTAGGGGTAGCCACACCAATTGTATCTCCTAAAGAAACTTCTTCGACTCCTGCTGAAAGTAAAGCCTCTGTGACCCTCATCGCCTGACTTGCTTTAATTTTTCCGTCGAACGGACAACCAAATACCGTAGAGACATAACCTCGTACTCTCATTTTTTCTGCAAGCGCTCTTTGAATCACCTTTTTTTGAACGCTGATCGACTCTTTAACGGTCATTCCTATATTTGCTTTTGCAAAACCATCAGATGCAGCGGTAAATACGGCAATTGATTTAACTCCTGAGTCTAAAGCCCGATCAAGTCCTCGTTCATTTGGAACCAAAACCCACGAATTCTTTAAAGGAAGGTGAATTTTTTTTCTTTTAATTGACTCGATAATCTTCTCTGAATCCGCCATTTGAGGAATTCGATCTGGCCGAACAAACGCTCCTACCTCGATTTCTTTAAGGCCAGAATCATAAAGAGCTTCCATAAACCATAACTTGGTTGATGTTGAAACCAATGTAGGTTCATTTTGAAGTCCATCTCTTGCCCCTACTTCAAAAATACGAACTCGTTCCATTAGTTTTTTTCCTCTATGTCCAAATACCGTGTCCCTGGGCTTAATTGCTCACCTTCTGAAACATGGAGTTTTTTTACTTTTCCTTTTAGAGGGCTTTTAATCGTAAATTCCATTTTCATTGCTTCTACTTTGAGAAGATCGGTTCCTTCATCAACCTGATCTCCTTCTTGTACTAAGATTTTTCTTACCTTTCCTGGAAATTGAGCAATCAAATCAGATTCATCTGAATGACTCGCTGAACCTCTTTTTTTCACAAGTTTCTTTCCGTAAAAAGAAGAACCACCGAGATTCATCCATACTTGCTCTCCTTTTTTTCCATAAATAAATCGAATTTGATGTTTTTTCCCATTTTCATCCACTCGACTTGCAATAGCCCATCCTCCAGGTCGTCTTTCAATTTCCCAAGAATAAGATCCCTGAATCGAAAGCTTTTTACTTCCTAACTGAAAACGAGACTCAGACATGATTCCTCCACGGTGACGCAAAAGATGAAGAACTCTGTTTCTCTAATTGAACTCCCCAACCCTGTTGATCTAATTGAAACAACAAGCTCTTTTGATTTTCATTCATATTCAAATCAAAAGAACCTAACTCTCTTTCCAAAAACTCCGTATCTATTTTTCCTTCAATCACAGCGGGGTGATCTGCAATGGCCTGAAGATAGGCCTGATTCGTTCCAATTCCGACAATCCCAAGAAGCTTCAGGGTTTCTCTCATTTTAGAAACTGCACGATCTCGATTCGAAGCCGAAACAATGAGTTTTGCAAGCATCGGGTCAAATCCTGTAGTGATCGTTTGGCCAACCTCAATTCCAGAGTCAATTCGAATTCCTTCTCCTAGCGGCCAAACTAATTGAGTAATTGTTCCAGGAGTGGGCATAAACCCTTGCGAAGGGTCTTCTGCGTAAAGCCTCACTTCAATTGAGTGTCCTCTCGATTCTGGGACTACAGGTAATTGATAATTTTTAGGATCCTTTGCAAGGCTCAATTGCTCCCACACCAAATCAACACCAGTAATAGATTCCGTCACCGGATGTTCAACTTGAAGTCGAGTATTCATTTCTAAAAAGTAAAACTCAGGATTTGAAGCGTGGTGCCCTTCTACCAAAAACTCGACTGTTCCAGCATTTCTATATCCAATCGTTTCAACAAAACTCACTGCTGCTTGATGAATTTTTTCTTTTAACTCATCACTTAAAAATAAGGCAGGAGCTTCTTCCCATACCTTTTGATGCCGTCGTTGGAGACTGCACTCTCTTTCATAAAAATGAATACCGTTTCCTCTTCCATCTCCAAAAACTTGAACCTCAATATGCCTTGGCTTCTCTAAGAGTTTTTCAATAAAAAGAGTTCCATCTCCAAAAGAAGAAATAGCTTCAGCGGCTGCAGACTCTGCGGCTTCCTCGAGCTCAGCTTCGGAATCGACTCTTCTCATTCCCTTCCCTCCTCCTCCAGCAGCTGCTTTTAAAAGAAGTGGAAAACCAATTTTTTTTGATTCAACTAAACAAGATTGTAAATCACTGACCTTTGCCCAAGGAAGCGTAGGAACATTTGCTTTTTCTGCTACTTTTTTTGCAGAAATTTTTTCCCCAAGCGCTTCCATCGTTTCAGGAGTGGGTCCAACAAAACCGATTCCTGCTTTCTCAAGCGCTCTTACAAATGGGGCTCTTTCAGATAAAAAGCCATACCCAGGGTGAACAAGATCTGCCCCCGACTTTTGAGCGGCCCTCACTATTTCTTCAATAGAGAGGTAACTCTCCACTTCAATACGTTCATCTGCAAAAGTAAGATGTCTCGCTTCACTATCTGCAGCTGTATAAATGGCAACAGTCTGCATTCCCATTGCTTTTGCTGTTTGAAAAACTCGACAAGCAATTTCAGATCGATTTGCAACTAAAACCTTCATTCTTATTCCTTAATCCAATTGGGTTTTCGTTTTTCTAAAAACGCTCGAACTCCCTCTTGCCCTTCATCAGAAACACGAAGTTGAGCAAGTGCATCGGCAATCATTTCAAGCGGGTCATCCATATGATTACGAGATTCCGGCCAAGCCAGATCTAAAACGAGTCGTTTTGCAGCCATAATCGCCTGAGGTCCACAAAGGACAACTGACGAAAGAATTTCATTGACCTTATCATTGAGCGCATTTTCATCAGAGACGACTTCATGAATGAGTCCAATCTCTCTGGCGAGTTTTGCTCCAAATCTCTCCGCACTGACAAAAAGACGTCGAGCATGAGACGCTCCTATTTTTGAAATCACAAAAGGTCCAATGCATGCAGGAATAATCCCCAACCTCACTTCGCTTAAACTAAATACGGTTGATTCGGTTGCAATTGCGACGTCACAAATACTCACTAGACCTACCCCTCCCCCAATCGCTGCACCATGAATCGCCCCAATGACTGGCTTTGAAAATTGATTCATTTGATTAAAAAGATGAGCAAGTTTTCGAGTATCAGCTAAATTTTCTTCATATGAAAATTCAACGGATTCCTTCATCCAATTGAGGTCACCTCCTGCGCAGAAAACCTTTCCTTCTCCTCTTAAAACGACAGCTCGAACTGAATCTTTTTGCGCTTCTTTTGAGAAAACTTGTTTGAGCTCTTCAATGACTAAATCATTGAAGGCGTTTCTCACTTCAGGCCGATTGAGTTTTACAGTGAGAACACCACTTTCTTCTTTGATATCGAGAGTTTGATAAGACATACGGCAGGCATATCACGAGAATTGAATTCAACCCAAAAATTTTAATCCGAAGATCCAGATGTGACTGGTTTAAACAAATTCTTGGTGGATCTCTACGTTCCAAAGCCTTCCAAAATCAAGAGACTGAAGTGGCAATAAAGATTCAGATTCTGAACAAAATGCCAATTAGGAATACCTTCATCTATGACTCGAATCATATAATAACACACAGAATTAAGTCTACCTTACTGTTTTTTAAGGTAATTATCTAACAGTCTGAAATTATAAATACCATTGACGTATAATACAGTATAACGTATAATATATCATACGTCAGCCACTAACGACAAGGGAAACCCACAACAATGAGTAAATGGACTGTCGAAATGACTGATGAAGCGAGAGCTAAGCTTACAGACTTACTTTCTCGTAAAGAAATAAATAACGCCGATGTGAAAGTCCTTTTGAGGTGGGTTGATGAAATGGAAGAATTTGGTCCCAAGTACATTGCTCAGTCGGCGGAATGGCATGACCATGAGCTTGAAAGAGATTGGGCGGGATTTCGTTCTTCGGCATTTAGTAGTTCCGGCAGAGTTATTTACCGGATTGATGATAACAAAATCATAGTAGAGGTTCATCGTGTGACTGCTAATCACGATTATAAGAAATAAAACCTTGAGGTAATTATGAAAAAGATGAGAAAAGTTTTACATGAAATCTTAAATCAAGACCTTGCTCCAGGGGAAGTTCTCAGGGGAGCACGTATCGAAGCTGGTATTTCCCAAGATGAAATGGAAGAAATCACAGGTGTAAAAAGAACAAACATAAGCGCTCTTGAAAATGGAAGGCTTCAAATGACTTCCTACTACGCAGATATTTTTGCTGCTGCCTTAGAGCTACATCCTGCTGATATTCTTTATCCCAATCGAAAACTTGTTAAGTCAGAAGAAATGCTGGAAATTGAAAAAAAAGCAAAAAAAATTATGAAAAGGCATGTTGCAAGCTAGAAAAAAATTGGCATTACTTTACACGTTCAGCAATTATTTTTCGCAGCCGAAAAGTTCTATATGTCATAGGATAGAAAGTTCACTACTCTAGCAATAATGGAAATATAGCAGGGCAACTTGAAGTTAAATAGTATATTCAGATTGCAGACATTATAAAGAGTTTTGAAGCCAACAAGTATGACTTGACGGCTCATCTTCTTGATTTGATCAATGGTTTTCGAAGTCCGTTTTAACTGAATTTCAAGAGTTTCCGATCGAGAACGAATCTTGCCAGAGTGAGGAGAGTCAAGCTTATGGATGGGAATAAAGTAAAATGAGATTCTTTTTGAAGAGTTTCGTATTTTCTTCCATTTTGACTTGACGCATACATAATTAACAAATAAAAACAGTCATGTTTTTAAAAATCTACTTTTCTCTTATTCTTGCAGGGATTAATCTTTCTCAAGCAGTTAATCCGATTGACTTTTTAGATCCTCGATTAAAAAAGACGTACCTTCAAGCCATTCATTCTTCTTTAACGACTGAAGCTCAAGATCCCATCGCAAAAGTTCGAACTCAATTTGATCCAGATCCATATGA